>NZ_JBBDQW010000012.1:0-55880 GCF_040905785.1 Tistlia sp. | reverse complement strand
TTCGTGGTTCGACAGGCTCACCATGAAGCGACGGATGGGTAGGCGCGGGCTTCAGATGGCGCTTCGTGGTGAGCTTGTCGAACCACGAAGCGCCCGGCCCGCTCACTCCACCCGGAACAGCGACGTCATGCCGGCCATCATGTGCTCGGGGATGTGGCAGTGGAAGGCCCAGTCGCCGGGGTTGTCGGCGACGAAGGCGACCTCGACCCGGCTGTCGGCCCGCACCGTCACCGTGTCGTGCCAGATGCCGCGCGTCTCCGGCACGCCGTCGCGGGCGAGCAGCTTGAAGTGGTGGCCGTGCAGGTGCATCGGGTGCGGGAAGGCGGTCCGGTTCTCCATGACCAGCCGGACGCTCTCGCCGAGCTTCAGTGCGGCGAGCAGCGGGTGCTGGTGGTCGCCGGCGACGACGCCGTTGAGCGCCCAGACCTTGCCCTGGCGGGCGAGGTCGCGCAGGCCCATGGTCCGGCCGTGCAGCCGCGCCTCGGCGAGGCCGCCCATGGCGCCGCCCTCCAGGGCGATCTCCAGGGTCCTGGCGGCGTCCAGGTCCGGCTCGGGCAGCGGGTTGGCGGGCAGGCCCGCCGGGTCGGGCGGCGGCGCGGGCCGCAGGGGCGACTCCTCGGCGTACGCGATCTCAAGAAGCTTGTAGGCCGAGCCGGCGTAGGCGTCGTCGGTCACGGTGAAGCGGCTGCCGGGCCGGCCGGGCAGGTCGACGAGCAGGTCGACCCGCCCGGCGGGCGGCAGCCCGACCCCCCCCACGCGGGCCCGGAAGGGCGTGCAGGGCTGGCCATCGACGGCGACCACCCAGGGCTCGTGGGCTTCGAAGCGCAGGGCGAAGAAGCGCGCGTTGGCCGCGTTGATCAGGCGCAGGCGGACCCGTTCGCCGGCGCGCACGGGCCAGGCTTCCGGGATGAAGCCGTTCAGCGTCACCGTGTTGCCGATCCGCCCGGCGTGGCTGAGATCCATCATGGTCGTCATCGGCTCGACGAGCTGCGCCTGCTCGTCCAGGCGCCAGTCGGCCAGCAGCCAGACCTCCTCGCGGTCGATCTGCAGCGGAGCGAGCGCCGCCGGCTCGGCCTCCTCGACGATCAGCGGGCCGGCGAGGCCGCGGGCGCCCTGCTCGGCCGAGGCGGCGTGGGAGTGGTACCAGAAGGTGCCGGCGTCGGGCGCTGCGAAGGCGTAGTCAAAGCCCTGGCCGGGGGCGACGGCCTCCTGTGTCACCCCGGGCACGCCGTCCATCGCGTTGGGCAGGCGCAGGCCGTGCCAGTGCAGCGTCGTCTCCTGCGGCAGGCCGTTGTCCAGCCGCACCGCCAGCCGCTCGCCCTGGCGCAGGCGCAGGGTCGGCCCCGGCACCAGGCCGTCGTACGCCCAGACGGCCGTCTTCGGGTAGGCCGGCCCGACCAGCTGCGCCTCGGCCGGCTGCGGGCGCAGGACGCGCGGCGCGGCGGCGCTCAGCTTCCGCAGGGGCAGGGGCAGGGCGGCGAGCGCGCCGGCGGCGGCAAGGCCCTGCAGGAAACGCCGACGTGGCTGTGACTCGATCATGGCCGCCAGAATAGAGCATGATCGCCGGCAGCTGCAGAGGAACAAGTCCGTGAGCGTCCTGGCCTTCCGCGAGATCCGCGCCCGGGAGGACCCGCCGGTCTTCGATGCCCGCTTCCGGGCCGATTTCGCGGCCCTGCTGCGCTGGCGCCGCGACGTCCGGCGCTTCCGCCGCGACCCGGTGCCGCAGGCGCTGGTCGAGCGGGCGCTCGACCTCGCCTGCCTGGCGCCGTCGGTCGGCAACAGCCAGCCCTGGCGCTTCGTCGCGGTCGACAGCGCAGCCGCGCGCGCGGCGGTGCGCGCCAACTTCCGCGCCGCCAACGCCGAGGCCCTGGCCGCCCAGCCGGAGCAGCGCCGTGCGCTCTACGCCCGGCTGAAGCTGGCCGACCTCGAGGACGCGCCGGTGCAGCTCGCCGTCTTCTGCGACGAGGCGACGGGCCAGGGCCACGGCCTCGGCCAGGCGACCATGCCCGAGACCCGGCGCTATTCCGTGGTGCAGGCGGTGCAGACCCTGTGGCTGGCGCTGCGCGCCGAGGGCGTCGGCCTGGGCTGGGTGTCGATCCTGGAGCCGGGCGCGCTCGCCCGCGACCTCGCGGTGGCGGCGGATTGGCGTTTCGTCGCCTACCTCTGCATCGGCTGGCCCGAGGAGCCGGCCGTCGTGCCCGAGCTCGAGCGCGCCGGCTGGCAGGGCCGGACCGGCGCGGGACGCCGGGTGCTGAGGCGCTGAGAGGGGAGGAGGCGATGGCGCGAGCCGGCGCGGCGGCGCGCATCCGAGGCTACGAGGACCGGGACGCCGAGCCGCTCGCGAGGCTCTACCGGCGCTCGGTCGAGGAGATCGGCGCGCGCCACTACGCGGCCTCTCAGGTCGAGGCCTGGGCGGCGCTCGCGCCCTCGCCGGCGCGGCTGCGGGAACTCGCCGGCGACGGCCGAGTCAGGCTGGTCGCCGTGGACGCCTCGGTTCGCCCGCTCGCCTTCGTCGACCTGGAGCCGGACGGTCACATCCACTTGCTCTACTGCGCACCGGAAGCCGCCGGCCGCGGCGTCGTGTCGGCGCTCTACGAGGTGCTGGAGAGCCTGGCGCGCGAGCGCGGCATCGCCCGGCTCTTCGCCGAGGCGAGCGAGGCGGCGCGGGGCTTCTTCACGAGGCAGGGCTTCGCGGTGACGGCAAGGCGGGAGTTCGAGGTCGCCGGCGTGCCGATCCACAACTACGCCGTCGAGAAGCTCCTGCCGGCGCCCGACCGAGGGGCAACCGGCCCTACTGCATCGCCTTGGGGCCCTTGAGGTCCATCGGGCCGGCCTCGGGCAGAACGCCGAGGCGGCGGGCGACCTCCTGGTAGGCCTGCTCGACGTTGCCGAGGTCGCGGCGGAAGCGGTCCTTGTCGAGCTTCTCGTTGGTCTGGACGTCCCAGATCCGGCAGGAGTCCGGGCTGATCTCGTCGGCCAGGACGATGCGCATCTGCTCGTCCTCCCAGAGCCGGCCGAACTCGACCTTGAAGTCGACCAGCTTGAGGCCGACGCCGAGAAACAGGCCGGTCAGGAAGTCGTTCACGCGCAGCGCCATCTGCAGCATGTCGTCGATGTCCTGGGTCGCCGCCCAGCCGAAGGCGGTGATGTGCTCCTCGGTGACCAGCGGATCGCCGAGCTCGTCGTTCTTGAGGTAGTACTCGACGATCGAGCGGGGCAGGCGCGTGCCCTCCTCCAGCTTGAAGCGCTGGGCCAGCGAGCCGGCGGCGACGTTGCGCACGACGACCTCGATCGGGATGATCTCGACCTCGCGGATCAGCTGCTCGCGCATGTTCAGCCGGCGCACGAAGTGGGTCGGGATGCCGACCTCCTCGAGGCGCAGCATCAGGTACTCGGAGATGCGATTGTTGAGCACGCCCTTGCCGGTGATGATGCCGCGCTTCTGGGCGTTGAAGGCCGTCGCGTCGTCCTTGAAGTACTGCACCAGGGTCCCGGGCTCGGGTCCCTCGAACAGGACCTTCGCCTTGCCTTCGTAGATTCGTCTGCGTCGCATTCCTGTCTCTTTGGGAAGGGGGCGGGAGCGCGCGTTCCGCCGCGCTTGGCTGCAACCGCCGAAAATGGGGATCGGATAGGGCCGGTATATAGCAGGGGGCCGGGCTCAAAACAATGAGGCGCCCCGTCGACCCCGCCCCCCGGCCAGGGTCTTCGCCGCGGGACGTCAGGTCGCCTTGAAGCAGTCCGCGACGTGGTCGTCGACCAGCCCCGCCGCCTGCATGAACGCGTAGACGATGGTCGGCCCGACGAAGCGGAAGCCGGCCTTCTTGAGCCGCTTCGACAGGATCTCGGCCTCGGGCGTGACGGCCGGGACTCCCGCCGAGGTGCCGGGCCGGTTGACCCGCGGCCGGCCCCCGACCGTCTCCCAGACGAAACCCGGGAAGCCGCCCGGGTAGCTCTCCTCCAGCTGCAGGAAGGCGCGGGCGCCGTCGATCGTCGCCGCGATCTTGCCGCGGTGCCGCACGATGCCGGCGTCGGTGAGCAGCGCCTGGACCTCGGGCTCGCCGAAGCGCGCTACCGCGGCGGGATCGAAGCCGGCGAAGCCGGCGCGGAAGGCCTCGCGCTTCCTCAGGATCGTGATCCACGACAGGCCGGACTGGAAGCTCTCGAGGCTCAGCAGCTCCCACAGCGCCCGGGCGTCGTACTCCGGCACGCCCCACTCCTCGTCGTGGTAGGCGACGTAGAGCGGGTCGGTGCCGCACCAGGAGCAGCGCTTCGGCATCGTCTCCCGCCCTCCCGACCTTTCCCCTTCACGAGCCGCTATGCTGGCTGATGTTCTCTTTTTGTTCAAGTAGGATCTCGTCCCGGAGCGGCGCGCTGGCTAGTCGCCGGCGAGCGGCGCGTACCAGTCGGCCGGAAGTCCCGCCTCGGCGCGCCCGGGCTCGTTGAAGGGCCGCTTGAGCTGCCCGCGGAAGTGCTTGCGGACCAGCGCCTGCCAGGTTGCGACCGGCTCCAGGCCGCGACGCTCGCAGAGCCAGGCGAACCAGCGCTTGCCGGTCGCGACGTGGCCGATCTCCTCGTCGTAGATGACCTGCAGGACCGCCGCGGAGTCCGCATCGCCGGCGTCGCGCAGCTTGCCGACCATGGCCGGGGTGACGTCCAGGCCGCGCGCCTCCAGCACCAGCGGCACGACCGCGAGACGCGCCAGCAGGTCGTGGCGGGTCTCGAGGGCGGCCTCCCACAGGCCGTCGTGGGCCGGCAGGTCGCCGTAGGCCGCACCCAGCGCCGCGAGCCGGTCGGAGAGCAGGGCGAAGTGCTTCGCCTCCTCGTCGGCGACCTTGACCCAGTCGTCATAGAAGTCGTGCGGCAGGTCCTCGTGGGTGAAGCGGGCGACGATGTCCCAGGCCAGGTCGACGGCGTTGAGCTCGATGTGGGCGAGCGCGTGCAGCAGCGCGACTCGCCCCGCGAGTCCCGGCCCGATCTTGCGCTTCCTGACCCGGGTCGCCGGCTTCAGCTCGGGCTTTCCGGGCCGCGCCGGACGGTCGGGCGGGGCGGCGCTGCCGATCTCGTGGATGCGCAGGCCGCGCCAGTCCGAGGCGATGGCGTGGCTGCGCCGCACCTTGCGCTCCGGCTCGGCGACGTCGAGCACCGCGAGGGCCGCGCCGGCCAGGGTGAACTGCATCGTCTCTTCCTATCAGGTTCGTCCGGCCGTGCTCCCACATCGTCCGGCGGGCTCAGGATGAAGCGGAGGCCGGCGCGAACGGCCGCCTTCCCGAGCCTGGCGCAGGGCGCGGGCTGCGCCGGCGGCACCGCTCCGGCGCCGCCCTAAAGCGCCTTCGCCGCCTTCAGCACGTCCTCGACGTGGCCGGGCACCTTGACCTTGCGCCAGACGCCGCGCACCACGCCCTCGCGATCGATCAGAAAGGTCGCCCGCTCCATGCCCATGTACTTGCGCCCGTAAATCGATCTCTCGACCCAGGTGCCGTAGGCCTCCGAGGCCTTGCCGTCGGCGTCGGAGGCGAGATGGAACTTCAGGCCGTACTTCTCCTTGAAGCGGTCGTGCTTCTTGACCGGGTCGCGCGAGACGCCGATCACCTTCGCATCGACACCCGAGAAGTCGGGCAGCGCTTCGTTGAAGCCGCAGGCCTGCTTGGTGCAGCCGGGCGTGTCGTCCTTCGGGTAGAAGTAGAGCACGACCGGCCTGCCCTTCAGGTCCCCCAGGGACACCGAGCCGCCGCCGTCCGTGGGCATCGAAAAGTCCGGCGCCTGCTGACCGACCTCGACCGTCATCTGAGCTCTCCTGCTGGCTGTCCCGGGCGGGAAAGGAGTCGCTGGGCGCGGCCCTGTCAAGCGCCGCGGCCAGCGCCCGGCTGCTCATCGCCCGCCTGTTCGTCGCCCGCCTCCTCCTGCGCCGCCTTGGCGCGCCGCGCCGGCTCGGCAACGATCTCGCAGTAGCACTGGGAGACGCCCTCGGCGGTCTCCATGAGGCGCTGCTTGAGCGACTCGAAATCCCCGGTGCCGGCGGCCCGGGCCAGGGCGGCCTTGAGGCCCGGCAGCGCCTTCGCCTCCTCGAAGCGGTCGCCGACGGTCAGGCGCAGGAAGCCCTGGACACGGCGCCAGAGCCGCGTCGCCTCGGCCAGGAAGCCGGCGCTCTCGGGCTTCAGCAGCCCGGCCTCCGCCAGCTGGGAGAAGACCTGGGCGGTCGAGCGGCTGAGCACCTCGGGATGCGCCGCGGCGTGGCGCAACTGCAGGTACTGGGCCAGGAAGTCGAGGTCGTAGAGGGCGCCCCGGAGGTACTTGCTGTCCCACAGCGAGCGGCCGGGGTGCTGCCTGGCGATGCGCTCGCGCATGGTGTCGACGTCGACGACCAGGCGGGAGGGGTCCCGCTCGGCTCTCAGCACCGAACGGATGTCCCGCTCGATCGCTTCGCCCAGCGCCGGCTCGGCGACCACGACCCGGGCCCGCGTCAGGGCCATGTGCTCCCAGGCCCAGGCCTTCTCGCGCTGGTAGCGCAGGAAGCCGTGGCGCGACAGGGCGATCGGGCCGGCGCTGCCCGAGGGCCTGAGCCGGGGGTCGACCTCGTAGAGCCGGCCCTCACCGGTCAGGGCCGACAGCGCGGAGATCAGCCGCTGCGCCAAGCGCCCGTAGTAGAGGCTGGGCGGGATCGGCTTGGCGCCGTCGGACTCCTGCTCCTCGCCGCCTTCGGCCCCGGCCTCGTAGAGGAACACCAGATCGAGGTCGCTGGAGACGGTCATGTCGCGCGCGCCCAGCTTGCCGAGCGCCAGCACCGCCAGGCCCGGCCCGGGCAGCCGCCCGTGCGTGCGTGCCAGCTCCTCGCCGCAGGGGCCGAGCAGGCCGGCGATGCAGGTCTCGGCGATGTCGCTTAGCGCCGCGCCGGCCTCGTCGACCTCGATGCCCTGGCGCAGCAGGGCGATACCGATCAGGAAGCGGCGGTCGTTGGCCCAGCGGCGCACGATGTCGAGGCTGTCCTGGAAGTCCCGGGCCTGGCGCAGCTCCCGCGCCAGTTCCTCCTCCAAGGTCTCCCGTCCGGGGTGCGGCTCCAGGAATCGGCCGTCGATAACCGCCTCCAGCAGGGCGGCGTTGCGGCCGAGGTGCTCGGCCAGCGCCGGCGCGCGACCCATGACCTCGGCGAGCAGGTCGAGCAGGCCGGGGTTCTGATAGAGCAGGCTGAACAGCTGGACGCCCTCGGGCAGCTTGCCGAGGAAGGCGTCGAAGCGGGCCAGTCCCTCGTCGGGCTCGCGGGTCTCGCCGAGCTTCTCCAGCAGCGCCGGCATCAGCTCCGTGAGCAGGCCGCGGGCCCGGCTGGAGCGGGTCGCCCGGTAGCGCCCGTGATGCCAGGCGCGGACGATGTTGAAGACGCGGGCGCCGTCCTTGAAGCCCATTCCGGCCAGGGTATCGAGCGTGCCGGGATCGGGCTCGCCGCCGGTGAACACCAGGTTGCCCGGCCCGGACAGCGGCGGCGCCTCCTCGAACAGCTCGCCGTAGTGGCTCTCGACGCAGCGCAGCGTCGCCAGCAGGCTGCGCCGGAAGCTCCCGGGCTCGTCGTGGCCGAGAAAGGTGCCGATCCGCTCGATGCCCTCGGCGGTGTCGGGCAGGCTGTGGGTCTGGCGGTCGTCGACCATCTGCAGCCGGTGCTCGATGCGGCGCAGCTCGCGGTAGGCCGCGGCCATCTCGTCGGCCGTCGCCTGGGCGATGTGGCCGCTGTCGGCCAGGGCCTGCAGCGCCTGCAGCGTGCGCGGGTCGCGCAGGCGCGGGTCCCGGCCGCCGTAGATCAGCTGTTGGGTCTGGCAGAAGAACTCGATCTCGCGAATGCCGCCGCGCCCCAGCTTGACGTTGTGACCCTCGACCGCGACGGCGGCGCCGCCCTTGACCGACTGGATCTGGCGCTTGATCGAATGGACGTCCTGGATCGCCCAGAAGTCCAGGTGCTTGCGCCAGACGAAGGGCTTGAGGTCGCGCAGAAAGGCTTCGCCCTCCTTGCGATCGCCGGCTGCCACGCGCGCCTTGATCATGGCCGCGCGCTCCCAGTTCTGGCCCGCCGATTCGTAGTAGGCGAGGGCCGCGTCGACGGAGATCGCCAGCGGCGTCGCGCCGGGGTCGGGGCGCAGCCGCAGGTCGGTGCGGAACACGTAGCCCTCGGCGGTCCGCTCGTCCATAAGGCGCGCCAGGTCCTCGGTCAGGCGCACCATGGCTTCCGAGAGCGTGCGCCGGCCGGCATAGGTCACGCGCTCGGGCTCGTAGAAGACGATGAGGTCGATGTCGGAGGAGTAGTTGAGCTCGCGGGCGCCCTGCTTGCCCATCGCCAGCACGAAGTAGCCGCAGCCTTCGAGCGGCGCCGCGGCGCCGCCGGGGAGCTCCAGGTCGCCGCGCTCGATGCGCTGGCGCAGCAGCCAGGCGAGCGCCGCGTCCAGGGCCGCGTCCGCCAGTTCGCTGAGGGCGCCGGTCAGCCTCTCCAGCTCCCAGAGCCCGCCGATGTCGGCCAGCGCGATGGCCAGGGCCGCGCGTCGCTTGGCCCGGCGCAGCCCGGCCGACAGCCGGTCGCGCGGAACTTCCGGCTCGCCCAGCGCCTTCACCTCATCGAGCAGCCCGGCGAGGACGAGGTCCGGCCCGTCGCGCAGCAGATCGAGGGAGAAGACCGGCTCCCGCAGGAGGGCGTCGGTGAGAAAGGGCGAATTGCCGAAGCAGGCCTCGAGCAGTCGAAGAGCGTCGGGATCCTCCGTCAGCCCGACCGCCTCGCGGTCGTCGGGCGGCTCGAGCCGCCGCGCTGCCTCGGCCCAGCGGGCGAGGGCGAGGTCCTTCTGGTGCGCGTCGGCTGGCGACGGCCAGTCTGCGGAGGCGAAATCGGCGTGGAGTTCCATGGTGCCGGCAAGGTCCGCCAGCCGGGATGGTGAGGTCAAGCGCGACCCGGCCTGGCCAGGCGAGGCAATGGACCCTGTCCCGGCCGGCGATCCAGGCTAGGATCGCCCGATGGTGCTCAAGAGCTGTCGGATCGCGCTGGAGTGGCTGGTCGGAATCCTCGCCGGCGTCGCCCTGCTGGCCGGGCTGGCGCTACTGTGGCTGAGCCGCGGGCCGCTGCCGGTCGACTTCATCGCGCCCTATCTCGAGGCCGCGCTGAGCAGGGAGGAGGGCGTCTCCGTCGAGGTCGGCGCGACCCAGCTGGCCTGGGCCGGCTGGGGGTCGCGCATCCAGGTCGAGGCGCAGGACTGGGAGGTCTTCGGCGCCGACGACCGCCGCCTGCTCTCGATCCCGCGCGCCTCTGTCGAGTTGAGCCTGAGCGCCCTGCTGGAGGGCCAGGTCGCGCCGACCCGGATCACGCTGCGCGACCTGCGGATCTCGCTGCTGCGCCGGGCCGACGGCAGCTTTGCCCTCGGCCGCGAGCAGGCCGAGGAAGCCGATGGGCCGGAGGAGGAAAGCGCGCCGGCGGAAGGCGAGGAGCCGGAGCCCGAGGCGACCGAGCAGTCGGTCCTGCGCTTCCTCTTCGCGCCGCTCGCCGACAAGCCGGATCCGAGCAACCCCTTCGCGCAGCTTGCCAACGTCTCGGTCCTTGATGCCTCGGCGGTGATGGTCGACCAGCGCCTTGGCGTGCTCTGGCGGGCGCCCTTCGTGGATCTACAGATCCTGCGCGATCTGGAAGGCGTCGTGGCGACCGGCTCGGCGACCGTCGCGCTCGGCGAGAAGCGGTCCCGCCTGGGCCTGACGATGACGCAGGTCGCAGGCGCCCCCGGCCTCGAGACGGTGGTCGACATCGAATCGCTGGAGCCGGCCGCATTGGCGTCAGTCTTCGAGGGCGCGCAGGCACTGGAGTCGGTCAGCGGGTCGCTGAGCGGGCGGGTCGGCATGACCATCGACGAGGACGGGCGGCCGAGCGCGACGGCGATCGAGATCGCCGGCGAGTCGCTGACGCTCGACCTGCCGGAGCACCTGGAACGGCCGCTGGTTTTCCGGGACCTGCGGGTTGAGGCGCACGGCGAGGGTTTGGACCAGAGCTTCGTGCTGGACCGCCTGAGCGGCTCGGTCGCACCGCTAGACGGCGGACCCGGTCCCACCTTTTCGGCCAGCGCGGTCGTCGAGCCGCGCGAGACGGCCTTCGAGGTCGAGATCGCGGCCGAGCTGGGCAGCGTGCCGGCTGCGGAGCTGGCGCTTTACTGGCCGAAGGGGGTCGGCGGCAACGGGCGGCCCTGGGTCGTCGAGAACGTTACCGGTGGCGCCGCAACCTCCACGACCCTCGCCGGGACCTTCACGGTCGAGCGCGAGGGCTTCGCGCTCCGCGCCATCGAGTCCTTCGGCGGCCGCTTCCTCTACGAGGACCTGGAGGTCCACTATCTTCGCCCGATGCCGCCGCTGACCGGCGCCACCGGCAGCGCCGTCTTCGACCTCGACGGCCTCGACTTCACGATCGCCTCGGCCGCTCAGGACAACATCGCGATCAGCAACGGCGGCATAGCGATCTTCGGCCTTACCGGCGAGGACCACCGCATTTCGATCGTGTTCCAGGCGGCCGGTCCCTTGCGCGAGGCTCTCGGCCTGCTCGACCACGAGCGGCTCGGACTGCTCGACAACATGGGCATCGAGCCGCAGGCGGCGAGCGGCAGCTTCCAGGCCGACGTGGAGTTCGCATTTCCCCTGGTCGGCGAGCTCGGCTTCGACGAGATCCAGATCGGCGTCGAAGGCAAGATCGCGGATGCCGCCCTGGAGAAGGGCGTCGCCGGGTACGATCTCGGGCAGGGGCAGTTCGACCTGGTGCTCGACAGCGCCGGAGTCACCGCGACCGGCACGGCTACCCTGGCCGGCGTCCCGCTGCAGGCGACCTGGAGCGAGAGCTTCGAGTCCGTGGAGTTCCCGACCCGGGTCAAGGCCACGGCGCCGCGCGTAGAGGTCTCCCAGCTCGCCACCTTCGGGCTCGATGCCGGCGAGTATCTCCAAGGGGCGCTATCGGCGACCCTGGACCTGGCCGCGAACTACCAGGGCGACGCGCGGATCGGCGTGACCGCGAACCTGCAGGAGGCACGGGCCGCGCTGCCGCCCCTGGGCTGGGAGAAGCCGGCCGGGCAGCCGGGCGAGCTGGGGGCGGTGCTGACCATCGAGGACGACGCCCTGGTCCGGGTCGAGGAGCTCTCCGCCAGCCTGGGCGACGACGAGTTGCAGGGCGAGGTTCTGATGGCGCCGGGCGGCGGGTTCGAGCGTGTCTCCTTCGAGCGCCTGCGGCTGGGCCGCAACGCGGTCCAGGGCCTGCTGGTGACGCCCTACCTGGAAGGCGGCTACGCAATCTCGGTGCGCAGCGGCCAGCTCGACCTGGCGCCGCTTCTCGGCGATGACGGCAGGGAGCCGGCGCCCGAGGACCCGGCCGCGCCGGCCGAGCGCTCCGGCCCGCCCTACACGCCGCTGCGGCTCGAGGCGCCGGCGCTCTCGCGGGTGCGGCTCGGCGAGGGTCGGGCGCTGGAGAACGTCAGCCTGGATCTGGAGCGCGACGAGCGGGGCTGGCAGCTGATCCGCGCGCAAGCCCAGGTGCCGCGGGAGCTGTGGCGACACGAGAACCGGCAGGTCCCCGAGGATGCCGCCGTGGCCGGGAAGACCCTGAGCGTCTTCTACCGCCCGGAGGGTGGTCTCTACCGCTTCGAGCTTTTCGCCGACGACATCGGCGCGGCCCTGCGCGCGCTCGACTGGGTCGACTCGATCGAGGGCGGCGAGGGCGCGATCGTCGGCACCCTGCCGGGCCCCCTGCCCGATGCGCCGCTCAACGCGCGCTTGGAGACCAGGGGCTTCCGCCTGGTCGACGCGCCGGCCATGGCCAAGCTGCTCACCGTCGCCTCCCTGACCGGCATCGGCAACGTCCTGAGCGGCGAGGGCATCGAGTTCGACCGGGCGGTCGGCGAGTTCGCCCTCGACGACGACATGATCCGCACGCCGCTGTTCCGCGCCTACGGTTCCTCGCTCGGCATCACGGCCAAGGGCCAGATCGACCTCGAGGCCGACCGGACGGACGTCGCCGGCACCCTGGTGCCGGCCTATTCGGTCAACCGCATCCTCGGCGAGATCCCCATCATCGGTCAGCTCCTGACCGGCGGGGAGGGCGAGGGCATCCTCGGCGTGACTTACCGCGTCACCGGCCGCATCGAGGACCCGGAGGTCAGCGTCAACCCGCTTTCGATCCTGGCGCCCGGCTTCCTGCGCGGCCTTTTCGGTGTGGGAACGTCGGACACGGGGGAACCGGAAGTCCTGACGGATGTCTTTCCGTCAGGCGAGGTCGGCCGCTAGCGGCTTGGCCCTCACTTGTGACCTGCGCGATTTCCTCCTAACGTCGGCAGCAGTTGTCGTGGAAGGTAAACATTTCGCCCAGAGGAGCGGATTCTTACATTATGGCCTCGTCCCTCCTCGCGAACCCAGGCGGTCATAGCCGACGGGTCGATCTCTCGCAAAGCGAAGCGCTCTCGCGGGGCGAACGCCGGCTGGTGTTCGAGCACCCCGACGATCCGGCCCTGCTCATCAAGGTCATGCGGCCGGATTTCTGCGGACCGAATGGGCAGCCGCGGCGCCGACGCCGCCGCAAGTTCCGGCGGCGTGAAGGCGTCTTCGTCTATTTCACACGCGAGATCGACGAGTACATCGCGGTGCGGATCAGCAGTGGTCTCGAACCGGCGCAGCTGCCGATCAGCCCGATCCTGGGTGTCGTGGAAACCAGCCTCGGCCTTGGCCTGGTGGTCGAGAAGGTAACCGACGGGCAGGGAGGGCTGGCGCCGACCCTGCGCCACCTGCTCGAGCGGGGCGACTTCGACCAGGGCAAGCGTCGCAAGCTGTCGGAATTCTTCGAGGCGCTGATCGCGCATCACGTCGTGCTCTACGAGCTGACGTCCGAGAATATCGTCTTCGCCGACGACGGGACCAACCCGCCGCGCTTCGTCTGCGTCGATGGCATCGGCTCGCGCACCCTTATCCCCGTCAAGAGCTGGTCGAAGGCGGCCAACACGCGGAAGATCCTGAAGTGCCGCCGGGAGCTCGAGGCCCTGATCGAAACCTCCGGAGCCGGCCTGTCCGGCTCCGCTGTTCCTTCGCGCCGCTGGCTAGCCCGCGCGCACCAGGGCGTGGCGCTTCTTGCCTGCGGACAGCTTGATGACGCCCTCGGGGCCGAGGTCCGCAACAGAGATCAGCCGGTCCTCCAGCTCGATCCTTGCGTCGTTGAGGCGTGCGCCGCCGCCCTTTATCAGGCGTCGCGCTTCGCCGTTTGACGACGCGAGGCCGGCCTCGCGGAGCAGCGCATAGGCCGGAACTCCCTCGGCAAGCCGCTGGCGCTCGAGGGTCAGCGTCGGCAGGCCGTCGCCCAGGCCGCCCTCCTCGAAGGTGCGGCGCGCCGTCTCCGCCGCGGCCTCGGCGGCGGCATGGCCCCGGCACAGCGCGGTCGCCTCGTTGGCCAAGATCTTCTTGGCCTCGTTGATCTCGCTGCCCTGCAGCGCCGCGAGCCGGGCGATCTCCTCGAGCGGCAGCTCGGTGAAGAGCTTCAGGAAGCGCCCGACGTCGGCGTCCTCGGTGTTGCGCCAGTACTGCCAGTAGGCGAAGTCGTCGAGCCGCTCGGGGCTCAGCCAAACGGCGCCGGAAGCGGTCTTGCCCATCTTCTGGCCGGCGGCGGTGGTCAGCAGCGGACAGGTCAGTCCGTAGAGCTCGCGACCCTCGACGCGGCGGGCGAGCTCGATGCCGTTGACGATGTTGCCCCACTGGTCGGAGCCGCCCATCTGCAGGCGGCAGCCGTGGCGCCGGCCCAGCTCCAGGAAATCGTAGGCCTGGAGGATCATGTAGTTGAACTCGAGGAACGTCAGCGGCTGCTCGCGGTCGAGCCGCAGCTTGACCGAATCGAAGGTCAGCATGCGGTTGATCGTGAAGTGCCGCCCGACGTCGCGCAGGAAGGGGATGTAGGCCAGACCGTCCAGCCAGTCGGCGTTGTTGGCCAGGATGCCCTGGCCTGCCCCGAAGCTCAGGAAGTTGTCGAAGGTCGCGCGGATCTTCGCGATGTTGGCGCGGATGTCCTCGTCGGTCAGCAGCTTGCGCGCCTCGTCCTTGCCCGAGGGATCGCCGACCTTGGTGGTGCCGCCGCCCATCAGCGCGATCGGCCTGCCGCCGGCCTTCTGCAGCCAGCGCAGCATCATGATCGAGATCAGGTGGCCGACGTGCAGCGAATCCGCCGTCGCGTCGTAGCCGACGTAGGCGGTCAGCTCGCCGCCCCTCGCCAGGGCGTCGAGGCCCTCGCTGTCCGTGCACTGGTGGACGAAACCGCGCTCGGTCAGCACGCGCAGGAAGTCGGAAGTCGGCTTGCTCATCGCTCTGGACACTGTTCGCTTGCGGGCGGGCGCGTCGCTTACCACACTCACCCGGGCCGACAAAGCGGCTCGGCCGCGCGACGAGGGGAGCGGGTGCGATGGTCCTGGCGGTAGGCCTGATGAGCGGCACCTCGCTCGACGGCATCGACGCGGCGCTGGTCGAGACCGACGGCCTGGCCAAGGTCGAACCCCTGGCCTTCCTCAGCGAAGCCTACGATGCCGGCTTCCGCGCCAGGCTCCAGGGGTTCCTCGGCGGACGCGCCGCGCGCGCGCCATCCGAAGAGGTCGAGGCGGTCGAGGCCGAGCTCACGGACCGCCACGCCGGCCTCGTCGGCCGCCTGCTCGCCGCCGCCGGTCGCCGTCCGGAGGAAATCGCCGTCGTCGGCTTTCACGGGCAGACCGTCCTGCACGAGCCCGAGCGCCGCCGGACCTGGCAGATCGGCGACGGCCAGCGCCTTGCCCTGGCGCTCGACATCCCCGTGGTCGGCGACTTCCGCTCGGCCGACGTCGCCGCCGGCGGCGAGGGCGCGCCCCTGGCGCCGCTCTACCACGCGGCGCGGGCGGCGAGCCTGGAGCGACCGCTCTCGGTGCTCAATCTCGGCGGAGTCGGCAACGTCACCTGGATCGGCGCCCCGCCGGCGGGCGGGGAGGAGCCCGAGCTGCTGGCCTTCGACACCGGCCCGGCGAACGCGCTCCTCGACGACTGGGTGGCGGCGCGCGCCGGCCTCGCCTGCGATCTCGACGGCCGTCTGGCCCTGGCCGGAACCGTCGACCGTGCGATCCTGGCGCGCCTGCTGGACCACCCCTATTTCAGCCGCCGACCGCCCAAGTCGCTCGACCGCGACGCCTGGGACGTCGCGGAGCTGGCGCCGCTGTCGATCGAGGACGGAGCCGCGACTCTGACTGCCTTTACCGCGGGCTCGGTGGCGCTTGCCCAGCGGCTGTTGCCGGAGGCGCCGCGGCGCTGGCTGGTCACGGGCGGCGGGCGACGCAATCCGGCGCTGCTGCAGGCCTTGCGCGAGGAATTGGGGGCGATCGTCGAGCCGGTCGAGGCGGTCGGCTGGAACGGCGACGCGCTGGAGGCCGAGGCCTTCGCGTACCTGGCGGTGCGCAGCCTCGCCGGGCTGCCGCTGTCGCTGCCCGGCACCACCGGCGTGCCGGCGCCGCAGGCCGGGGGACGGCTCTTCCGCCCCCGGCGCGCGGCCTGAGGCGCGGCTGTTGCCCGGCCTCCTCTACTGGGCGGCGGCCTCTACTGGGCGGCGGCTTCGGCCGGGGTCGCGACCGCCTTGCCGACGTAGTCCTCGACCATGCCGATCATCTGCTCCAGGTGATTGGCATAGAAGTGGTTCGCCTCGGGAATGACCCGGTAGTCGATCAGGATGTCGCGCTGGTGCTGCAGCTTGTCGACCAGCTTGCGGACCGACGGCTCGGGCGCCAGCTCGTCCTTGCCGCCGTGGATCACCAGGCCGGAGGAGGGGCAGGGCGCCAGGAAGGAGAAGTCGAAGAGGTTGGCCGGCGGCGAGATCGACACGAAGCCGGCGATCTCCGGCCGGCGCATCAGTAGCTGCATGCCGATCCAGGCGCCGAACGAGAACCCGGCGATCCAGCAGGCCGGGGCGTTGGGGTTGGTCGCCTGCAGCCAGTCGAGCGCCGAGGCGGCATCGCTGAGCTCGCCCTCGCCGCGGTCGTAGACGCCCTGGCTGCGGCCGACGCCGCGGAAGTTGAACCGCAGGACCGAGAAGCCGCGCCGGCCGAAGGCCTGGAAGAGCTGGTAGGCGACCTTGTTGTTCATGGTTCCGCCGTGCTGCGGATGGGGGTGCAGCACCAGCGCGATCGGCGCCTGCTTGGCGGGGTTGTGCTGGTAACGGCCTTCCAGACGACCTTCGGGGCCGTTGATGATCACCTCGGGCATCTCGCCTTCGCTTTCGTTCTTTGTTCCGGCCCGGGATAGGTCGGCTGCCTGCCACGGGCGCGGGGGCCCTGGGCGGCGTGGGGTAAAGTTGACTGAATTAGTCGGGCAACCTATATCCGAGGACCGGCCCCGCGGGTATCAAGTGGCGCCCGCCGACCGGTTCGCTGCCGGGATCGCGGCGCGCGAAGATATCGAAAGGGCACCTCCATGTTCAAGACTTTGCGTGCCGAGATCGACGCGACCATGGCCCGCGACCCTGCCGCCCGCTCGCTCTGGGAGGTAGTGCTTTGCTATCCGGGTTTCCAGGCCGTGCAAATCTACCGCGCCGCGAACTGGGCCTGGCGCCGCGAATGGTACCTGCTCGGCCGGATACTCTCGCAGTTCGGACGCCTGGTGACCGGCATCGAGATTCACCCGGGGGCGAAGATCGGACAGCGCCTGTTCATCGACCATGGCATGGGCGTCGTGATCGGGGAGACCGCGGAGATCGGCAACGACGTCACGCTCTATCACGACGTCACGCTGGGCGGCGTCGCGCCCTCGGTCGATTCCGACAAGCAGCGCAACAGCAAGCGCCACCCGACGCTTCAGGACTTCGCGATCGTCGGCTCGGGAGCCCAGATCCTGGGGCCGATCACGGTGGGCCGCTGCGCGCGGGTCGGCGCCAACGCGGTGGTCACCAAGGACGTGCCGCAGGAGACGACGGTGGTCGGCATCCCGGCGAAGCCGGTGCGCTCGGCCGAGCATCGGGAGACGCCGGCCTTCGTCGCCTACGGCACCCCGACCGGCGACCTCCCCGACCCGGTCGCGCGCACCCTGGAAGGCCTCCTCGACGAGGTCCAGCGCCTGCGCCAACGGGTCAACCAGCTGGAGGAGGGAACGGCGGGGCGGAACCGAAACCTGGGATCGGCTCGGCCCGAGGGCGCCGCCGACGAGGAAGGCGCGACGACGGCCGGCAAGTGTTGAGCGGGCCGGCGCCGACCCGCGAACAGACAGGAGTTGCGACGTGAAGCTCAGCACCAAGGGACGCTACGCGGTGATGGCGATGGTGGACTTGGCCGAGCACAGCCGCGGCAAGCCGATCTCTCTCGCCGAGATCGCCGAGCGGCAGGAAATCTCGCTGTCCTATCTGGAACAGCTCTTCGCCAAGCTCCGCCGCGGCGACCTGGTCCGCTCGGTGCGCGGCCCGGGCGGCGGCTATCTGCTCGCCAGCGCCTCCGGCGAGACGCGCATCTCCGACATCGTGCTCGCGGTCGACGAGCCGATCCGCGCGACGCGCTGCACGCCGGGCCAGCCCTACGGCTGCCGCGGCAACCGCAGCCGCTGCGCGACCCATGACCTGTGGGAGGAGCTGGGCAACCAAATCTACCTCTACCTCAGCTCCGTGACCCTCGCCGACGTGGTCGGGCGGCGGGTTCTCGGCACCAGCGGCGTGATCTTCGCCGACGAGGAGGCGACCCTGCCGGAACCGGTCGCCGCCGAGTAGCGGCGCGCGAGGACCGCCGGTGCTGGATCCGATCTACCTGGACTACAACGCGACGGCACCGGTCCGCCCGGCGGTCGCCCGGGCCATGGCCGAAAGTCTGGGGCGGGTCGGCAACGCTTCCTCCCTGCATCGCTTCGGCCGCGAGGCGCGCGCCGCGGTCGAGGGTGCGCGCGGCGAGGTCGCGGCCCTGGTCGGTGCCGCGCCAGAGGAGGTCCACTTCACCGCCGGCGGCACCGAGGCCGACAACTGGGCGCTGACCGGCTTCGGCGCGCGTCGCCTGCTGGTCTCGGCGGGCGAGCACGAGGCCGTGCTGGAGGCCGCGCCGCAGGCCGAGCGGATTCCGCTGACCGGCGGCGGCCTGGTCGACCTGGCGGCGCTCGAGCGGCTGCTGGCGGCTTCGGACGCGCCGGCGCTGGTCTCCGTGCAGGCCGCGAACAACGAGACAGGGGCGCTGCAGCCGCTCCCCGAGGTCGCGGCGCTGGCGCGGCGTCATGGCGCGCTGCTGCACAGCGACGCAGTTCAGGCGGCCGGAAAGACGCCGCTCGACCGGGCCGCGCTCGGCCTCGACCTGGTCAGCCTCTCGGCGCACAAGCTCGGCGGGCCGCAGGGGGTCGGCGCACTGGTCGTGCGCGCCGGACTGGAGCTGGCGCCGCTGCTGCGCGGCGGCGGCCAGGAACGGCGGCGCCGCGCCGGCACCGAGAACGTCGCCGGTATCGTCGGCTTCGGGCTCGCCGCCCGGCTGGCCGCGGCCGAGCTGGCCGATATGGCGGCGCGCGCGGCTTGGCGCGACGCCTTCGAGGCCGGGCTGCGGGCGCGTTTCCCCGAGGCCGTGGTCTTCGCCGCCGCCGCGCCGCGCCTGCCCAACACTTCCTGCTTCGCGCTGCCGGGGCGGAGCGCCGAAACCCTGCTGATCGCGCTCGATCTCGCCGGCGTCGCGCTGTCCTCCGGCTCGGCCTGCTCGTCGGGCAAGATCGCGCCCTCGCACGTGCTGGCCGCCATGGGCGTGCCCGAGACGCTGGCGCGCTCGGCGCTGCGGCTCTCGTTCGGATGGGCCAGCCGGCGCGAGGACCTCGAAGCCTGCCTTGCGGCGCTGGCGAAGCAGGCAGGCTCTCGCCAGAATGGGGCGGGCAGCAAGCAACGGATCATCGCATGAACGACGGCAACCTTCCGAACCGGCCGGCGCGGCCGATCTATCTGGACTACCAGTCGACGACGCCGACCGATCCGCGCGTCCTCGAGGTCATGCTGCCGCTCTTCACCGAGCAGTTCGGCAACCCGCACAGCGACGAGCACGAGCTCGGCCGCCGCGCCGCCGCAGCGGTGGAGCAGGCCCGGGGCGAGGTCGCCAGCCTGATCGGCGCCGAGGCGCGCGAGCTGATCTTCACCTCGGGCGCCACCGAATCGAACAACCTGGCGATCAAGGGCGCCGCCCGCTTCCGTCGCGCTCATGAGGGCCGCAGCCACCTCGTGACCCTGGCGACGGAGCACAAGTGCGTCCTGGAGTCGGCGAAGGCGCTCGGCCGCGAGGGCTTCGAGGTCGAGATCCTGCCGGTCGGGCAGGACGGCCTGGTCGACCTTGACCGCCTGGCGGCGAGCCTGCGCGAGGACACGGCGCTGGTCTCGGTGATGGCGGTTAACAACGAGATCGGCATCGTCCAGCCGCTCGCCGAGATCGGCGCCCTGACCCGGCCGCGCGGCATCTGGCTGCACAGCGACGCCGCCCAGGCGGCCGGCAAGATCCCCCTCGACGTGGATGCCCTGCAGGTCGACCTGCTGTCGATCTCGGGGCACAAGCTCTACGGGCCCAAGGGGATCGGCGCGCTTTACGTGCGGCGCCGTCCGCGGGTCCGCCTGGAGCCGCTGTTCGACGGCGGCGGCCAGGAGCGGGGCCTGCGCTCCGGCACGCTGCCGGCGCCGCTCTGCGTCGGCCTCGGCGAGGCCTGCCGCCTGGCCGGGCTGGAGATGGCCGAGGAGGCCGAGCGCCTGACCGTGCTGCGCGCGCGCTTCCTGGCCGAGCTGACCGCGCGGGTGCCCGGCGTCGCGCTCAACGGCGATGCCGAGCGCCGGATCCCGGGCAATCTCAACCTCTCCTTCGAGGGGGTCGAGACCCAGGAACTGATCGACCATCTGGTCGGCGTCGCGGCCTCGAGCGGCAGCGCCTGCAGCTCGGCGGCGATCGAGCCGTCCTACGTCGTCCAGGCACTCGGACTGCCCGACTGGCGGACGCGCGGCGCGCTGCGCATCGGCCTCGGGCGCTTCTCCACGGGCGGCGAGATCGACCGGGCGGTGGGCATCCTGGCCGAGACGGTCGCCAGCCTGCGCGCCCGCCGCGGCGCAGGCGGCGGCGAGACTGCCGCGGAATAGCAGGGGCCCGCCGCTACGGCTTGTCGCGGTCGGGGGAGTCTGGTACTGGCGCCCGCAATCTCCTACATGGACGGTGCCGCCGTCATTTTGAGCAACAGAGTCGATCGGGCCCGGCCCGGAGGGAAAAGTTCGTCATGCCGAAAATGGTCTTCATCGAGCGCGACGGGAACCGCAAGGAAGTCGACGCGCCGGTTGGACTGTCCGTGCTGGAGATCGCGCATCGCAACGACATCGACATTGAGGGCGCTTGCGAGGGGTCGCTCGCCTGCTCGACCTGTCACGTCATCGTCGTTCCCGACTGGTACCGGAAGCTGCAGGAGCCGAGCGAGGACGAGGAGGACATGCTCGACCTCGCCTTCGACCTGCAGAAGACCTCCCGCCTCGGCTGCCAGCTGATCATGAGCGACGAGCTCGACGGCCTGACCGTCGCGCTGCCCGGCGAAACCCGCAACATGCTGCTCGAGTAGCGGTGGCCGAAGCGACGCTCTTCGAGGCGCTGACCGCTTCCTGCCGCGAGGACTGGCGGGCCTACGTCGAGCACGGCTTCGTCCGCGGCCTGGCCGACGGCAGCCTGCCCGAGGCCCGCTTCCGCCACTACCTGGCCCAGGACTACCGGTTCCTGCTGCACTACAGCCGGGCCTGGTCGCTGGCGGTCGTCAAGTCGGACCAGCTCGACGACCTGCGCCAGTCGGCCGCCCTCGTCGACCTGCTGCTCAACCACGAGATCGCGCTGCATGTCGAGTTCTGCCGCGGATGGGGCCTGGACGAGGCGGCGCTTGCGGCCACGCCGGAGGCGCCGGCCAACCGGCTCTACACCCGCTACGTGATGGACCGGGGCCTGGCCGGCGACCTGCTCGACCTGCTGGTCGCCCTGGCACCCTGCGGCCTCGGCTATGCCGAAGTCGGCCGCCGCCTGCTCGCCGACCCGGCGACCCGGCTGGAGGGCAACCCCTACCGAGCCTGGATCGAGCTCTACGGCGGGCGGGAGTTCCAGGAGGGCGCCGCCGCCATGGCCGAACAGCTCGACCGGGTCGCCGGCCGCCGCGGCCTGCTCCGGCCCTGGCCGTCGAGCCCGCGTTGGCCCTCCCTGGCCGAGACCTTCGCCACGGCCGTTCGGCTGGAGGTCGGCTTCTGGGACATGGGATTGGCGCCGGGGGTGCTTGAAGCGGAGGGCGCTTGAAGCGGCCGGCCACGGGAGCGACCCTGCCGATCACAGCCTCGAGGTGCCGATGGCGGATGCACGCGACCCCTATGCCCTGCTCGAGGGCGGCCTCGGCGGCCTGCTGCTGCGGCCCTGGTTCGACCGCCTGGCGCTCGGCTGGGTCTCGCGCCTGTACTTCCCGCTGTCGCGCGCCTGGGCGGCGGCGGCCGGCGCCGAGGGCAGCCTGGAGCGGTTCTGGGCCGGCATCGGCGGGCCGCGCGGCCAGCGCCTGGTCGCCGAGCACGGGCTGAGGGCGACGAGGGCGCGCCTCGGCGACTACGAGGCCGCCGAGCGGCGCTTCCAGGCGGCGGCCTTCGGCGGCGAGACCCCCACCGAGGTCCTCGCCAGCCTCACCGACGCGCGCGCGGCGGCGGCGCACCGCTTCATGATGGCGCGCGGCTTCTTCCTGCCGCTGCATCTCGCCCAGGCGATCCCGCCGGTGGCGCTGGAGGTCGCGACGCCGGCCGAGGTGGCGGCACTTCAGGGCGCCCGGCTCGCCGGCAGCGCGCCGCCCTGGCCGTTTCCCGACGATGGCGGCGTCGAGCCGTCGGCGAGCTTCGCGCGCGACGGCTGCCGCATCGGCTGGCTGCGCTTCCGCTCGCCGGCGACGGGCGAGGAGTGCCTGGCGCGCTACGAGGAGCCGGAGGACGCGCCCGCCGTCGGCACCTTGGTCTTCCTGCACGGCCTGGGCATGGAGACCGAGTTCTGGAAGGAGCTCGCCGACCCCTACCGGCCCCTGGTGCGCCGCGGCCTGCGCATCGTGCGCCCCGAGGGGCCGTGGCACGGCCGCCGGCGGCCGGCCGCCCGCTACGGCGGCGCGCCGATGCTCGGCCGCGGCCCGCTCGGCCTGATCGAGGTCTTCCAGGCCTGGGTCGCCGAGACCGCGCTGCTGCTCGCCCATCTGCGCCGGGAGCGGCCGGGGCCGCTTGCCGTCGGCGGCGTCTCGCTCGGCGCGCTGACCGCGCAGCTCGCGCTGACGGCCGCCGCCGGCTGGCCACAGGCGGCACGGCCCGACGCGGCCCTGCTGATCGCGACCAGCGGCGCCCTCGACGATCTGGCAAAGCGCGCCAGCCTGACCCGCGCGCTCGGCCTGCCGGCCTCGATTCGAGCCGCAGGCTGGGACGAGACGGCGCTGCGCCGCGTTCTGCCGCTGATGGCCCCGCTCGGCTTGCCGGCCTTGCCGCCGGAGCGGGTCGTCATGGTGCTCGGCGCCTCCGACGACCTCGTGCCCTACGACGGCGGCGCCGCCCTCGCCGAGCGCTGGGCGGTGCCGGCGGACAACCTCTTCGTGCGGCCCCAGGGTCATTTCTCGGTGTCGCTGGGCATGATGAACGACCCGGCGCCGATCGACCGCCTGCTGGCGCTGCTGGCCGAGGCCAGGCCCTGAGCACGTGGGCTGCCAGGCCATGGCCCTTGTGCCGGGGATGACAAAAATATGACAATCCCGTTACAGCCGGCCGCCCGAGCCGGCAGAACCGAACGGGGTGAGACAATGACGGACTCTCGGAAAAGTACCTGCCTGCGCAGGACGCTGGCTGCGGCTGCGGTCGCCCTCATGGCCGCAGGTGGGCCGGCGCTCGCCGGCACGATCACGGTCTATACCTCCTACGAGGAGGACGAGCTTGCGGCCTTCCTGGAGAAGGCCAAGAAGGACCTGCCGGACGTGCAGGTCGACGTGCTGCGCCTTTCGACCGGCGACCTGCACGCCCGCATGCTGGCAGAAGCCTCCAACCCGAAGCAGGACGTGATCTGGGGCTGGGCCGCGACCTCCATGGTCGATCCGCGCATCCTGGAGCTGGTCGAGCCCTACGAGCCGGCCGGCATCGACAAGGTGCCGGCGCGCTTTCGCGACGCCGACAATCGCTGGTTCGCGACGACCGGCTACATGGGCGCTTTCTGCGTCAACAACGAGATCCTGAAAGCCGACGACCTGCCGATGCCGGCGACCTGGAACGACCTGCTGAAGCCCGAGTACGAGGGCCGGCTGGTCATGCCCAATCCCGCGAGCTCCGGCACCGGCTATCTGCATGTCGCCTCGATCCTGCAGATGATGGGCGAGGAGAAGGGCTGGGAGTTCCTCGACGCCCTCGACAAGAACATGGCGCAGTACATCAAGAGCGGCTCCAAGCCCTGCAACGTCGCCAGCGCCGGCGAGTACGCGATCGGCATCTCCTTCGCGCTGCGCGCCATCAAGAACGTCGAGGAGGGCTATCCCATCACCATGGTCGTGCCCAGCGAGGGCGCCGGCCACGAGCTTGAGGCCTCGGCCCTGATGAAGAGCTCGCAGAACAAGGAGGACGCCAAGAAGTTCCTCGACTGGATCCTCAGCGCCCAGGCGGCCGAGGAGTACAACAACTGGAAGTCGATCGTGACCATGTCCGACCGCGAGATGCCGAAGCGCTTCCTGGAGGCGGGCCTGCCGGCCGACATCTCGACGGTGCTGTTCGACGTCGACTACGCCTGGGCGGCCGAAAATCGCGACCGCATCCTGGCGGAGTGGCAGAAGCGCTACGAGCGCTAGACGCCGGGCCACGACGGGGGCGGGCCGGGATCGACCGGCCCGCCCGACCGGCCCGCGCGCCCGCTCTTCGCTTCGCCTGCCTTCATTCGATCCGGACTGATCCGGGGGGATCATGTTTCTCGAGCTGCGCGGCGTCACCAAGCGCTTCGGCGGCCTCACGGCCGTCGATCACATCGATCTCGACATCGAGGACGGCGAGTTCATCTGCTTCCTCGGCCCTTCCGGCTGCGGCAAGACCACCCTGCTGCGGCTGATCGCGGGGCTGGAGAGCCTGGACGAGGGGGCGATCCGCCTGCGCGGCAGCGACCTGGGGCAGCTGCCGGCGCGCAAGCGCAACTTCGGCGTCGTCTTCCAGTCCTACTCGCTGTTTCCCAGCATGACCGTGGCGCGCAACGTCGCCTACGGCCTGGTCTGCCGGAAGTGGCCGCGCGCGCGCATCGAGCCGCGGGTCGCCGCGCTGCTGGATCTCGTCCATCTGCGCGGCGATGCCGGCAAGTATCCGCACGAGCTGTCGGGCGGCATGCAGCAGCGCGTCGCACTGGCCCGCGCCCTGGCGCCCGAGCCGGAGGTGCTGCTGCTCGACGAGCCGCTGTCGGCACTCGACGCCAAGGTCCGCGAGAGCCTGCGCGGCGAGATTCGCGACCTGCAGAAGCGCCTCGGCATCACCACGGTCATGGTCACCCACGACCAGGACGAGGCGATGGAGATGGCCGACCGGATCCTGGTCATGAACCGGGGCCGGATCGAGCAGGTCGGCCTTGCCCAGGATCTCTACTGGCGGCCCACGACGCGCTTCGTCGGGGAGTTCATCGGCCGGCTCAACGTCCTGGAGCGCGAGCGCTGGCAGGCGCTGCTGCCGGAACTCGGCGGGGATCCGGGCCGGCTCTTCGGCATCCGGCCCGAGCACGTGCGGCTGGTCGGCGCCGGCGAGCCCTCGAACGGGCCGGTCGGCGAGGGCACCGTGCGCAAGGTCGCCTTCCTGGGCAACATGACGCGGCTGATCCTCGAAGCCGGCCCTGGCGTCGTCGAGATCGAGGTGCACGGGCCGCTGCGCGGAGCCGAAGTCGGGGAACGCCTGCGCTTCACCCTGCCCGGCGAGCACCTGAGCCCGATGGCGGCGGACCCGCGATGAGCCTGGCCGACCGCTGGTCGCTGCGCCGCGCGATCGATGGCGACCGGCTGCTGCTGGCCGCCATCGGGGGCGGCGCGACGCTGCTGCTCGTCGTCTTCGTGATCCTGCCGCTGTGGGGGATCCTCAGCTACTCGCTGATCACGCCCGAGGGCATCGGCTTCGGCAACTACGTCCGCTACTTCTCCGATCCCCGCTTCGTCTCGATCATCGGCAACACCTTCGAGGTTTCGGTCAGCGTCACCGTCGCGACCATCCTGCTCGCCTACGGCTTCGCTTACGCCCTGGAGCGGACGCGGGTGCCCTTCAAGCCGCTGCTGCGGATCGCAGCCCTGCTGCCGATCTTCTCGCCCTCGCTGGTCCAGGCCCTGGGCCTGCAGTTCCTGCTCGGCCGCAACGGCCTGATCAACCGGACCTTCGGCACGGAGCTCGACATCTACGGCTTCTGGGGCATCTTCTTCGCCGACCTGCTCTACGCCTTTCCCCACGCCTTCCTGATCCTCTCGACCGCGCTCGCGGTCGGCGACCAGCGGCTCTACGAGTCGGCCCAGGTGCTCGGCGCCTCGGCCTGGCGGACCTTCCGCACGGTGACCCTGCCGGCGACGCGCTACGGCCTGGCCTCCGCCGTCTTCGTGGTCTTCACCATCGTCATCACCGACTTCGGCAACCCGGTCGTGATCGGCGGCAACTACAGCGTCCTGGCGGTCGAGATCTACAACCAGGTCTCCGGCCAGGCCAATTTCTCGATGGGCGCCGTGATCGGCGTGCTGCTGCTGTTCCCGGCGGCGCTCGCGGTCGGCGCCGAGCGCTGGGTCTCGCGCCACCAGCACGCCTCGATCGGCGCCCAGTCGGTGCCGCTCACGCCGCGCGTCAACCGCCGCCGAGACGCGCTGTGGCTGGCCTACTGCCTGGCGATGGCGGCCGCGCTGGTCGCCATTGTCGCCGTCGTCGTCTACGCCAGCTTCGTGCGGCTGTGGCCCTACGACATGTCGCTCAGCCTGCGCCACTACGCCTTCGACGTGCAGAACGGCATCACGCCGCTGTGGACCTCGATCCAGGTCGCCTTCGTCACCGCCGGCATCGCCGTCGTCGTCGTGACGCTGGCGGCCTACGCCAACCAGCAGCTGTCGGAGACCTGGAAGCGGCCGCTCTATTTCCTGTCGATCCTGCCGGCGGCGGTGCCCGGCATGGTGCTCGGCCTCGGCTACATCCTGGCCTTCAACGACCCGGCGCACCCGGTCTATGCGATCTACGGCGGCCTCGCGATCATCGCGCTCTGCAACGTCTACCACTACCACGCCCAGGGCTTCCTGCTGGCCACGACCAACATGAAGCAGATCAGCCGGACCTTCGAGGAGGCCTCCTCGACGCTCGGCGCCAGCCGGTTGGCGACACTGCTGCGCGTCATCCTGCCGATCATCTGGCCGAGCGTGCTGGCGATCGGCGCCTTCTTCTTCATGCGCGCCATGGTGACCCTGTCGGCGGTGATCTTCCTGATCACGCCCTCGACCCAGCTCGCCGCCGTCTCGGTACTCTATCTCGACGACCGCGGCGCGCTCAACCAGGCGGCGGCCTTCGCCGTCTGCATCATGGCGACCGTGGTCGGCTTCCTGCTGCTGACCCAGGCCGTGCTGCGGCTGGCCGGGGTGCGCAACGTCAGCCTGATCCGCTGACCGCCGGCCGGGCCGGTTGCGCGGGTCCGGTTGCGCGGGGCGGCCGGCTGGCTTAAGTGCTGGCCCATGGACGCACCCCTGACCCAGAGCCAGCCCCTGCCCACGATCGACCTCGGCCTGCCGAAGGGCGCGCGCGTGGTCGTCGCCATGTCGGGCGGCGTCGATTCCTCGGTCACGGCGGCGCTGGTCCAGGCCGCCGGCTACGAGGCCGTCGGCATCACCCTGCAGCTCTACGACCACGGCGCCGCGCTGCACAAGGCGGGCGCCTGCTGCGCCGGGCAGGACATCCACGACGCCCGGCGGGTCGCCGACCGGCTTGGCATCCCGCACTACGTCCTCGACTACGAGAGCCGTTTCCGCGCGGCCGTGATCGAGGACTTCGCCGACAGCTATCTCGCCGGCGCGACGCCGATCCCCTGCGTGCGCTGCAACCAGACCGTCAAGTTCCGCGACCTCTTGGAGACGGCCCGCGAGCTCGGCGCCGCGGCGCTGGCGACCGGGCACTACGTGCGGCGGGTCGAGGGACCCGAGGGCGCCGAGCTTCACGCCGGCGCCGAGACGGCGCGCGACCAGAGCTATTTCCTCTTCGCCACCACCCAGGCGCAGCTCGACTTCCTGCGCTTTCCCCTCGGCGAGTTGCCGAAGGAGGCGGTCCGCGCCCTCGCCGGCCGCCTCGGGCTCGCGGTCGCGGCCAAGCCGGACAGCCAGGACATCTGCTTCGTGCCGAACGGCCGCTACGCCGAGGTCGTCGCCAAGCTGCGCCCCGGCGCGATCGAGCCGGGCGAGATCGTCGACGGCAGCGGGCGCGTGCTCGGGCGCCACGAGGGCGTCATCCACTACACCGTCGGCCAGCGCCGCGGCCTCGGCATCGGCGGCACCGAGGAGCCGCTCTACGTCGTCGCCCTCGACGCCGCCAGCCGGCGCGTGGTGGTCGGGCCGAAGCAGGCGCTGGCCCGGGACCTGGTGCGGCTCGAGGCGCTCAACTGGCTGGGCGACGCCCCGCCAGCCGGCGGTCTCGCATGCGCGGTCAAGCTGCGCTCGGCCCAGCCGGCGGCGCCGGCGAGGCTCGACCCGGACGGGCAGGGCGGGGCGTTGCTGCGCCTGGCCGACCCGCAGCACGGCGTGGCCCCGGGCCAGGGCGCCGTCTGCTACGCCGGCAGCCGCCTGCTCGGCGGCGGCTGGATCGCCTCGACGGCGCTGTCAGAGGCCGCGCTGGCTGCCGTCGCCTGACTGCAAAGCTAATTTTCTGCGCAGACCTAAAATTGAGCAGACATCAGATTCGGTGAACGTGAAGGCGCTGCCCGAAGCAGCGCCCGCGCTACCTCTTCGCCTGGCACCAGAACTGGTACATGGCGGCGAAGGTCAGGGGATTCTCCTGCTCGAACAGGTCCCACTTGGCGAGGTCGCGCTGCTCGGCGTCCTCGGGGAAGCGGCGGCGGTAGTTGTAGCGGATGCCGTCGCTCGGCAGCTCGAAGCCGAGGAAGGTCAGCCCCAGGCTGTCCAGCGCGCGCGCGACCCGGGGCAGGGTGAAGCGGTCCTCGCGGACGTGGAAGAAGAGGTCGCGGCAGCCCGACAGGGAGAAGAAGTCCGGCGACTCGGCGAGCAGGCGCGCCGGCGAGCCCTCGGGCAGCGCGCGAATCGCGGCGCGCGCCGCGCGGATGCCCTCGGGCGTCGGCGCCAGGCCCTGCTCCTGGATCAGCCGGCGCGCCTCCTCGACGCCGCCGCGTGCGCTCTCACTGTAGAGCGCGATGCGCATCAGGCCGCCGGGGGCGAGCAGGCCCCGCAGCACGCGCCAGCCCTGCTCGGCACTGGCCAGGTGGTGCAGCACGCCGGAGCATTCGACGATGTCGAACTCCTCGCCCAGGTCGGCCAGCTCCAGGAGGTCGCCCTGCAGGAAGTGCAGGTTGGGTAGCGCGAGGTCGCGGGCACGCTGCACGGCGTAGGCCAGGGAACGGCGCGAGAGATCGACGGCGGCGACCTGGGAGGAGGCGAAGCGCTGCGCCGTCATGCAGGCATGGCGCCCGGTGCCGCAGCCGGCGACCAGGATGCGGACCCGGTTCTGGTCGAAGGGTACCGAAAAGCGCCTGAGGTCCGGCAGCAGCTCGGGGATCAGGCGGGCGACCTGCTGGCCCGGCTTGCGGGCGATGCGGCGCCAGCGCGGATAGGCGTTGACCTCGTACATCGAGCGCACCGACTGGGAGGTGCGGTCGCGGATCGGGGTCGCGCTCGGGATCGTCTCGGCGAAGCGCGCCCGCTCGACGGGCTCGACGAGATGGCGGTAGAGCAGCAGGCCCTGGGGGCCGCCCGCGGGATCTGCGAGCGCCAGGAGCTCGGCGTCCTCCTCGAAGGCGGCCAGCGGCCGGTAGAGCGCGTAGACGAGCAGGGCGAGGCTGGCCTGCCCGTCGAGACGGCGGCCCTCGGGATCCTGCAGCTGCGCCTCCAGCCTGCCGAGGCGCTCGCGCTCAGCGGCGCTCTCCAGCCACGACCACTCCACGGTCTCGAGCTGCAGCGCCAGGGCGGCGAGCAGCTCGGACGACGGCAGCAGTTCCGGCCGGCCTTCGAGCAGCGCCTCGAGCCAGGCCGCGCGCAGCACCGCGAAGAGCGCCTCGAGGCGCGCGTCCGACAGCACCGCCTCGGCCAGCAGGGGTGGCAGCTCCGATTCGGCCAGCGCCGCATAGACCGGCGGCCCGACTTCCTCGAGGGCCGGCGTCCCGCCGCCGGCGAGGGTGTCGAGCACGGCCGCGATGCGCGGGTCCTGGACCAGCAGCGCGACGATGCAGGATTCCAGGGATTGCGGCTCGACCGCCGGGTCGCGGACCAGCCGGCCGAGCGCCTCGCGAACCTTCTCGGGCACGCTCGGCGGCGAGGCCCGGCGCAGCAGGTTGACCAGGCGCCGCGCGGTCACCGGGCGCTCGGGCGCCAGCAGGTAGCCGGTTGCCAGGTGATCGAGCGCGGCCTCGAGCTCGCCGGTCTCGGCCAGGGCGCCGCCGAGGTTGGTGTGCGCCAGTGCATAGTCCGGCATGCGCCTGATCGCTTCGCGGTAGGCGGTGATCGCCTCGTTGCGCTTGCCCGAGGCGCGCAGGGCGGCGCCCAGGTTGTGATGCGCCTCGGCGAAGCCCGGGTCGACGACGATCGCCTGGCGATAGGTCTGGACCGCCGCCGCCAGGTCCCCGGCGCGGTGCAGCTGGGCGGCGCGCGCCAGCAGCGGTGCGGCGGGCGACGAGAGGGCGGCGCTGGCGGCGGCGCTCATCGCCGGGGCGGCGGGCGTCTTGGGCGTGGCTTCGGGTGAATCGGACAAGGGCGCGAAACCGCAGCTTTTGCGAGGGGTCGGGGCGGAACGCCTGTCTAGCGCGTTCGGCCGGACGGGGATAGCCCCGGGGGCGGCCATGCGTGCGCCGAGGGGCCCGCATGCGCAGAGGCGCCGCCCGCAGCGGCCTGCCAGAGGGTAAGAGGGCGCCATGGCCAGCGCCCGAACGATCACCCTCGTCGTCGCCTCGGCGCTGTTCATCGAGAACCTCGACAGCACGGTCATCGCGACCTCGCTGCCGGCGATGGCCGTCGACCTCGGCGTCGATCCCGTCGTGCTCAAGCTGGCCTTCACCGCCTACCTGGTGTCTCTGGCCATCTTCATTCCGATCAGCGGCTGGTGCGCCGACCGCTTCGGCGCGCGCACCGTCTTTCGCGCCGCCATCGGCACCTTCATCGCGGCCTCGATCGGCTGCGCCCTGTCCGAGAGCCTGGAGACGCTGGTCGCCGCGCGCTTCCTCCAGGGTCTCGGCGGCGCCATGATGGTGCCGGTCGGACGCCTCATCATCCTGCGCGCGGTCGAGAAGCGCGAGCTGGTCGACGCCATGATGTGGCTGACCATCCCGGCGCTGATCGCACCGCTGCTGGGGCCCTTCGTCGGCGGCTTCATCACGACCTACTACCATTGGCGCTGGATCTTCTGGCTGAACGTGCCGATCGGCCTGCTCGGGATGGTCCTGGCGAGCCTGGTCATTCCGCAGGTCAGGGCGGCCTCGGTGCCGCCGCTCGACCTGCGCGGCTTCCTGCTGTCCGGCTTCGGGCTGGCCGCCCTGATCTTCGGCTTCACCCTGCTCGGCGCGGCGGTGCTCCCCGGCTACGGCGCCCCGGGCCTGGTCGCGGCCGGGCTGGCGCTGATCGCGCTCTACGTCCGGCACGCGCGGCGCGCGGCGCATCCGATCCTCGACCTCGGCCTGCTACGCATCCCGACCTTCCGGGCCACGGTCACCGGCGGTTCGCTGTTCCGCGTCGGCACCGGCGCCATCCCCTTCCTGCTGCCGCTGATGCTGCAGCTCGGCTTCGGCCTGACGCCCTTCGCCTCGGGCTCGCTGACCTTCGCGACGGCGGCCGGGGCGCTGGTCATGAAGGCGACCGCCGGCCCGATCCTCCGGCGCTTCGGCTTCCGCCGCGTGCTCACCGTCAATGCCGTGGTCAGCGCGCTTCTGCTCGGCGCCGTCGCGCTCTTCACGCCCGAGACGCCGCACCTGGCGATCGTCGTCGTGCTGCTTGCCGGCGGCTTCTTCCGCTCGCTGCAGTTCACCTCGATCAACGCCATCGGCTATGCCGACATCGACCCCGAGCGGATGAGCCGGGCGACCTCCTTCGCCGCCGTCGTGCAGCAGCTCGCCCTGGCCGCCGGCGTCGCCTTCGCGGCCGGCGTGCTCGAGGCCTCGCAGGCGCTGCGCGGCGGCGGGGCCCTGGTGACGGCTGACTTCGCCGTCGGCTTCCTGGCCGTCGCTCTCCTGTCCGGCGCCTCGGCCCTGGTCTTCCGCCGGCTCAGCGGCGACGCCGGCGCCGAGGTCTCGAGCCACAGCCTGGCGACGGCGCCCTCCCAGCCGGAAGGGCGCGGTACGCGGGGCTGAGACGCCGGATGCAACCATCCGGATAATGCAGGGTTACTCCTTCTGAACACGGGGGCGGTGCCGCGCGCGCCGTCGACGAGGGGAGGGCGTGGCGATGGAGAGGGCGCTGCAGCGGCGGCGCGGGGCACGGCCGCCGGGCCGCGGCGGGCTCGCCGGAGCGGCCATGCTGCTGGCGGCCACTTTGCTTTCGCTCGCGCTCGTCCCGCTCGCCGACAGGACTCTTGCCGCAGCGGGCGCGGGCCATCTGACCCGGCACATGACGGTGCACCTGGCGCTGATGGGCCTGGCGGCACCGCTCCTGGCCTTCCTGCTGCTGCGACAGCTCCGCCTCCCGGGCCGCGCGTTGGCGCTGGTCGGTTCCCTCACCTTGGCGAGTACGCTGCAGGTGGTCCTGCTCTGGGGCTGGCACCTCCCGGGGCTGCTCGAGCCCGTGCTGGCGCGCCCGGCCCTGCACCTGCTGATGCAGGGCTCCCTGCTGCTCGGGGCGACCTGGTTCTGGCTGGCGATCCTGTCCTGCCGCGGCGCCGGGCGCTGGCGTTCGATTCTGGCCCTGCTGATCACCGGCAAGCTGTTCTGCCTGCTCGGCGTACTGCTGGTCTTCGCGCCGCGCGCGCTCTACGCCTTCGGCCAGGGTCACCTCGCGCCGGCGCTGGCCGACCAGCAGCTGGCCGGCCTGCTGATGCTGACCTTCTGTCCGCTGACCTACGTGGCGGCCGGCGTCGCGGTGGCGGCACGCTGGCTGAGCGACCTCGGCGCCGCGCCGGCGGCCCTGTCGGCCGCGCCCGCGGACCGCGCGCGGCAGGGCTGGCGGCGGGGCTGATGGCGCTGCCGCTTCTCGCCCGCCTGCCGAGGGGGCGGTCCCTGCTGGCCTGGATCGCCGCCACGATCATGGTGCTGGCGATCGGCGGCTTCCTGCTCGCCAGCTCGGGGCTCTACAACATCGCGGCCAGCGTGCCGCATATCCCGGTCACCCGCTGGTTCCTGCACTACGCGATGCAGCGCTCGGTCTCGACCCAGAGCCTGATCGAGCAGTACCTGGCCGGGCAGCCGGCCTGGCGCCGGGCCCTCGAGGTCGAGGGCGCGGACCGGCTTGGCGCCGCCCACTTCCAGGGCGGCTGCGCCTTCTGCCACGGCGCTCCCGGCGAGCCCCCGGTGCCGGTCACCCAGGGCATGCGGCCGGCGCCGCCCGCGCTCTCCGAGGCGCTGCCCGGATGGGACGATGAGGAGCTGTTCTGGATCGTGCGCCACGGCTTCAAGTACACCGGCATGCCGGCCTGGCCGGCCGTCGAGCGCCAGGACGAGGTCTGGTCCCTCGTCGCCTTCCTGCGCCGGCTGCCGGGGCTCGACGCCGAGGGCTACCGCACCCTGGCGTACGGCAACAGCCCACCGGCGAGCGAGCCCGCCGCGGAGATCCTCGAGGAGGGCGTGCCGCCCGGGCTTGCCTCCTGCGCGCGCTGCCACGACGACGGCTTGGCGCCGGCGGTGAGCCGGCTGGTGCCGCGCCTGGCCGGGCTGTCGCGCGACTATCTCGCGACGGCGCTGACGCACTACGCCGAAGGCCGCCGGCCGAGCGGCATCATGGAGCCGGTCGCCGTCGCCCTCGATCCCGGCGAGATCGCCGCCCTGGCGGACCACTATGCCGGCCTGCCGCGCGCGCCGGCGGCGGACGCCGTCCCGGCGGACCCCGAGAGCCTGGCGCTCGGCGAGCGCATCGCCACGCGCGGCCTGCCCGAGGCACTGGTGCCGGCCTGCCTGGCCTGCCACGGCGAGACCCGCCTGGCCATCTTCCCCAGCCTCGACGGCCAGCCGGCGCCCTACCTGGCGGGGCAGCTGAGGCTATGGCGGGAGGGCGTGCGCGGAGAGACCCCGCAGGACCGCCTGATGGCGCCGATCGCCAAGCGCCTGACTGAAGCGGAGGTCGAGGCGGTCGCCACCTACTTCGAGACGCGCGCCGGCGGGGCGCCTGCGGAGGGGCAACGGCCATGAGCGGCTGGCGCGCGCTCCCGCCCCTGCTGCTCGCAGTCCTGGCTCTCGCCGGCTGCGAGGGCGTGCAATCGGCGCTCGAACCGCAGGGCCCGGAGGCTGCGCGGATCGCGCTGCTCGCCGAGGTTCTCTTTGTCGGCGCGGGCGCGATCCTGCTGCTCGTCGTGGTGCTGACGGCGATAGCGGTCTACGCCCCGGAGGCGCGGCGCCGCTGGCTCGCCCGGCACCGCGTCGTGGTGATCGGCGGCATCCTGTTCCCGGGGGTCACGGTCTCGGTGCTGCTCGTCTACGGCCTGCTGCTGATGGGCGCCGGCGAGGCCGATCCCGGCCGTGCCACGGGGGCCGGCGCGGAGGGCGGGGGCAGCGGCGAGCCGATCCGCATCGCGGTCGTCGGCGAGCAGTGGTGGTGGCGGGTCGTCTACCAGGAGGCCGACGGCTACCGCTTCGAGACCGCGAACGAGATCCGCATCCCGGTCGGCCGTACCGTCGAGCTTGAGCTGACCACGGCGGACGTGATCCACAGCTTCTGGGTGCCCAAGCTGGCCGGCAAGCTCGACATGATCCCCGGGCGCACCAACCGCCTGCGCCTCGCAGCCGACCGGCCGGGGGTCAGCCGCGGCCAGTGCGCCGAGTACTGTGGCGGCGCCCACGCCCTGATGGCCTTCGAGGTCGTTGCCCTCTCCGAGACGGACTTCGCGGAGTGGCTGGAGCTGACCGCCGGGCCGGCGCCGGAGCCGGAGGGCGAACAGGAGCGGCGCGGGCGCAAGCTGTTCCTGGCCGCCGGCTGCGGCGGCTGCCACACGGTGCGCGGCACGCCGGCAGCGGGCACCATCGGCCCGGATCTGACCCACGTCGGCGGCCGGCTGTCGCTGGCCGCGGCGATTCTGCCGAACAGCCCGGAGGCCTTCGCGAGCTGGATCGTCGACAACCAGCACATCAAGCCCGACAACCGGATGCCGCCCTACGGCATATTCGGCGATGCCGAGGTCGAGGCGATCGCCGCCTATCTGGCGAGCCTGAGGTAAGCCATGACCGACACGAGCGACGAGTCCTCCGAAGGCGCCCGGCCCGGCGCGGCGCCGCCGCTGCCCAACGAGGCGCCGCGGCCGGAGGGCGAGCTCGAGGCGCTGAAGCGGATCTGGGCCACGCCCAAGGGCTGGCGCGTGATCAAGGCGGTCAACAACACGCCGGTCGGCCTCTTCTACACCGGCGCGGCCCTCCTGTTCTTCCTGCTGGCCGGCGTGCTCGGCCTGCTGATGCGCGTGCAGCTCGCGGTGCCGGACAACGACTTCCTGGGCCAGGACCTCTTCAACCAGATGTTCACCGTGCACGGCACGACGATGATGTTCCTCTTCGCCGTGCCGGCGGTCGAGGCGCTGGGCGTCCTGCTGCTGCCGCAGATGCTGGCGGCGCGCGACCTGCCGTTCCCGCGGCTCAGCGCCTTTGCGGTCTGGGCCTACGTGATCGGCGGCCTCGTCTTCTTCTCGACGATCCTCTACGACCTGGCGCCGGACGGCGGCTGGTTCATGTACCCGCCCCTGACCCTCACGGAATTCTCTCCCGGCGACAACGCCGACTTCTGGCTGCTCGGCATCGGCTTCATCGAGATCTCGGCGATCGCCGGCGCCATCGAAATCATCGTCGGCACGCTGCGGACGCGGCCGCCCGGCATGTCGCTCGACAAGATGCCGATCTTCGCCTGGGCCATGCTGATCTTCGCCGGCATGATCGTATTCGCCTTTCCGGCGGTCATCCTGGCGACCATGTTCCTGGAGATCGAGCGCGCCTTCGGCTGGCCGATCTTCACGGCGAGCGCCGGCGGCGACCCGCTGCTCTGGCAGCACCTCTTCTGGTTCTTCGGGCACCCCGAGGTCTACATCATCTTCCTGCCCGCGGCCGGGTTGGTCTCGATGATCGTCGCCACGGCGGCGCGCCGGCCCCTGATTGGCCACAACCTGATCGTCGTGGCGCTGATCGCGACCGGCTTCTTCAGCTTCGGCCTATGGGTCCACCACATGTTCACCACCGGCCTGCCGTCGCTCAGCCTCGGCTTCTTCTCGGCCGCCTCGATGGCCGTCGCGATCCCCTCGGGCATCCAGGTCTTCGCCTGGATCGCGACGATCGCCGGCTCGAAGCAGCGCTTCCGGATCACCACGCCCTCGCTGTTCGTGCTGGGCTTCCTGTTCATCTTCACGCTCGGCGGGCTGACCGGGGTGATGGTCGCGATGGTGCCCTTCGACTGGCAGGTCCACGACAGCTACTTCGTGGTCGCGCACTTCCACTACGTGCTGATCGGCGGCATGGTCTTCCCGCTGTTCGCGACCTTCTACCACTGGGCCCCGATGGTGGCGAAGCGGCCGCTTTCCGAACGGCTCGGCCGCTGGTGCTTCTGGCTGATGTTCGGCGGCTTCAACATCGCGTTCTTCCCGATGCACCTCGCCGGGCTGCTCGGCATGCCGCGGCGCGTCTGGACCTACGAGGGCGGCCTGGGCTGGGACGGCTACAACCTGGTCTCGACCATCGGCGCCTTCATCCTGGCCGCCGGCGTGCTGGTCTTCCTGGTCGACCTGATCCGCAACTTCCGACCGGGCGAGAGCGGCAAGCCCAACCCCTGGGACGCGGGGACACTGGAATGGCTGCCCCAGGACGTCTACGCGACCCGCTCGATCCCCTACGTCACCAGCCGCGAGCCGCTGTGGGACCAGCCCGGCCTTGCCCGCGAGGTCGCGGAGGGCCGCCACTACCTGCCCGACGCGCCGACCGGCGGGCGCGAGACGATCCTGACCAGCCCGATCGAGGCCAAGCCGCAGTGCATCCTGCAGATGCCCGGGCCCGGCTGGTCGCAGCTACTGGCCGCGGTCTTCATGGCCGGCTTCTTCCTGCTGCTGACCGTCAAGCTGGTGATCCCGGCGGTCGCCTGCGGCGTCGCCGCCATCGTCGCCTGCCTGGTCTGGGCCTGGGACCTCGATCCCGGCCCGGGCAAGGGGCCGGTCTCGATCGGCGGCGGCATCAAGCTGCCGGTCTACCTGACGGGGCCGGCCTCGCACGGCTGGTGGGCCATGGTCGTGGTGATGTTCGTCGGCGCCTCGCTCTACCTCTCCTACGTCTTCTCCTACCTCTACATCTGGACGGTCTCGCCCGACGTCTGGCCGGCGGGCGGGGTAACGCCGGCGCTGCCCGATGCCAGCTGGCCGCTCGCCTCGGCGGCGCTGCTCGTCGCCGCGGTCGCGCTCTTCGCCGGCACCGGACGGACGCTCGGCGAGCGCGACCGGCCGCGCATCCTGACGCCGCTGCTGCTGGCCGCGGGCGGCACCTGCGTCGTCGGCGCCGTCGCCATCGAGATCCTCGGCCACTGGCAGAGCGGGCTCAGGCCGACCGACAGCAGCTACGCGGCGCTGGTCTACATGGCCAGCGTGCTGACCGGCCAGGTCGTCGCGGCCGCGGTGATCATGACGCTCTACACCCTGGCCCGGCATGTCACCGGCAGGCTCGACAGGGTGCGGCGCGCGAGCTTCGAGAATACGGCGCTGCTGCTCTACTTCGGGGCCGGGCAGGGGTTGATCGGCCTGCTGCTGGTCCACGGCTTCCCGCGCATGACCGGCTGATCCCATGGCACGAGACCCCTCCGAACGACCCACACCGCCCGGCCGGCCCGCCGCCGGCACGATCTTCTACCTGCTGTTCGGGCCGATCGTCTGGAGCCTGCATTTCCTGGCGATCTACGGGCCGCAGTCGCTGCTCTGCGCGCGCGGCCTGCCCGAGGCGGTCGGGCCGACGCTGATGGGGGCGACGCTGGTCTGCGGACTGGCGCTGCTGGCGGCGATCCTGGCGCCGGAGCGGCTCGCCCGGTTGATGAAGGCCGCGCACTGGCCGGCGGAGCGACAGGCCTTCCTGGATACGGTGATGCGGGCGCTCGCAGGGCTCTCGCTCTTCGCCGTGCTTGCGGGCGGCGCCGGGGGACTCATCCTGCCCGCCTGCCCGGGCCTGCGCTGAGGTGACGGCCTCCGGATCAGGCTTCCTGCTGCTGCTCGGCTACGCGCTGCTGCCGGCGATCGGGAATCTGGTCGGCGTGGCCCTGGCCGAGTGGGTGCGCACGCCGCGTTGGGCGATCGGCGCGGCGCTGCACGCCGCCGCCGGCATCGCCATCGCGCTGGTCGCCGTCGACCTGATGCCGCGCGTTCTCGACACGCTGCCGATGTGGGTGACTGTCGCCTGTTTCCTGCTCGGCGCCGCCTTCTCGCTCCTGCTCTGGCTCGGGGTGGGGGCGCTGCGCAGCCGCTTCGGCGGTGCCCGCGGCACGGCGCTGATGGTCTATGTCGCGATCGGCGCCGACCTCTTCAGCGACGGCCTGCTGGTGGGGGCCGGCTCGGCGGTCTCCGGCGGACTCGGCCTGCTGATCGGCGCGACCCAGACGGTCGCCAACATCCCCGGCGGCTTCGCTGCGACCAGGAACATGCAGGAGGAGGGCACCCCGCGCGGCCGACGCTGGCTGCTCGGCCTGCTGCTGTTCTTGCCGGTGCTGGCGAGCGCGAGCATCGGCTACTGGCTGCTCGGCGACCGCAGCACCTTCGTCCAAAGCGCGGCCCTCGCCTTCGTCGTCGGCGTGCTGCTGCTGGCGACCATCGAGGACATGGTGCCGGAGGCAGACCGGCCGCAGGCGGCGCGCTGGGTCTCGACCCTGTCCTTCGCCGCCGGCTTCGCCGGGCTCAGCCTGATCGCGGGCTACGTCGACTAGCCTAGGACTCGGGGCGCTCCGCCACGGCATCTCCCCAGGGCGACAGCGGCTCGGTGGCGCCCCAGCTGCCGGTCGTGTCGCCGAGCACGCCGGCCGGGCAGGCGAAGCCGTAGGGGAAGACCGTCCGCTTCGTCTCGACGACCTCGTGGCCGGCGCGCAGCGCCGCCAGGGTCTCGGCCGGCAGGCTCTCGTCGGCGACCACGGCTGGACCGCCGGAGAAATCGATGCGCGGCTGGTGGAAGGCTTCCTCCAGGGTCATGCCGTAGTCGAGCAGGAAGGAGGAGAGCTGGGCGACCGCCGGCATGATCTTGCGTCCGCCCGAGGCGCCGAGCGCGAAGCGGCGAAGGCCGCCTTCGGACTCGCCGACGACCGGGCAGACGTTCATCAGGCAGCGCTTGGCGGGCGCCAGCGAATTCGGCCGGCCCGGCTCGGGTTCGAACCACATGATGCCATTGTTGAGCAGCAGCCCGGTCGAAGGCGAGACGCAGCGCGCGCCGAAGCTCGACAGCAGGGTCTGGGTCACGGCCGCCATGTTGCCGTGGCGGTCGATCACCGAGAAGTGGGTCGTGCAGGCCGGCGCCTCGGGGCTCTCGCGGTCCCCCATGCCCGCGAGCCGCGCCCGGTAGGCCGCGCCCAGGGCTTCGGCGTAGGCCGTGTAGGCGGCGCCGTCCGGCGCCTCGCCGGGCCGCAGCCGCTCCGACAGGCGGGCCAGGACGTCGGCCAGGGTCGGTCCGGCGGTCAGGCCGGGCGCCGCGAAGACCCGGCCGTCGCGGTAGGGGATCTCCAGCGGCTGCTGGAACTCCGCCCGGTAGGCCCGCAAGTCCTCGGCCGAGAGGCTGCCGCCCTTGTCCCGGACGTCCTGCGCCAGCGCCCGGCCGACCTCGCCGTCGTAGAGCTCGCGCGGTCCCTTGTCTGCGAGCTCGGCCAGGGTGTCGGCCATCCGGGTGAGGTCGATGCGCTTGTCCGATAGGGCCGTCCAGCCGGCGATGGTCGGCCAGCGCCCCTCCTCCAGGAACAGGGCGGCCGCGTCCGGATCCTGGGCCAGGACCCGGCTCGCCGAGGCGATCATGAGGGCGGCGTACCAGTCGACCAGCAGGCCCTGGCGCGCCAGGACCACCGCCGGCTGCAGCAGCTCCTTCCAGGGCAGCCGGCCGAAGCGCCCGTGGGCCTTGCCGATGCCGTCGACCAGCCCGGGCACGGCGACCGCCGTGGCACCGCGCACGTTGCGATCCTCGACGACCGCGGCCCAGGGGAAGAGGTCGTCGGACACCCGGCCGCCCGACAGCGGGTAGTCGACCGGGTCGAGTCCGGCGGGCGCGCGCATGCCATAGAACAGGCAGTGCGCCTTGCGCTCCGCCGCGCGCCAGATCAGCATCGCGCCGCCGCCGGCCGGGCCGCTCATCCAGGGCTCCAGGACGCCCAGCGCGAAGGAGGTCGCGACCGCGGCGTCGATCGCGTCGCCGCCGGCGGCGAGCACCTCGGCGCCCACCTCGGCGGCGCCGCGGTGCTGCGCGGCGACCAGGCCGGCGGCGCCGGCGACGGCCGGCTTGCGCACAACCTGGGAGCGGGAAAAGCTGCTCATGGAGCCAGTACCTCGATCAGTGGCGTGCGCAGTCTGCCCATTTCGGGGCGGCGCGCAAGCTGCCGACAAGTGATATGCCAGGGCCGAACCGCCTGGACGGACCGAGGCAAAGGTGGCAATGATCGGCGATGAACGAGCGGACGACACCCGCCCCTGCGCTGTCGCATCGCGTTCGCGAGGCGCGTGGTCGCCTGTCCGCGGAGCGCGCCGCCGCCACCCTGGGCCTGTCCTCGAGCGCCCTGCTGGAGATCGAGGCCGGGGAGCGCGACGCCACCGTCGGCCAGCTGCTGGGCGCCGCCGGCCTCTACGGCGTGGACCTGCGCAGGCTGCTGTTCGGCGCGCCGGCGGTGGATCCTGCCCTGGCCCACCTCGGCGCGGAGTTGGCCGAGCTGCTGCAGGAGTACCTGCGCGAGCGCCATGGCGCCGAGCGGGTCGAGCAGCTCGACGACGACCAGCTCGCCGATCTCAATCGCGTGGCCGGGCAGGTGCAGCGCTTCGGCGGCCTGGTCGAGGGGCTGCTGCGCCGCGGCGGCGGCGAGAGCCGGCGCACCGACGAGCTGCAGGCGCTGGCCGAGGCGCTGCGCCGGCTCGAGCACCAGGTCCAGCGCGACCCCGCGGTCCTCTCCCGCCGCGCGCTGCCCGAGGCGGTGCCGGGCTTCAGATTCCGCTCGCGGCCCGAGGAGGCGCTGCGCGCCCGTCATGCCATGTTCCGGGCGGGCCTCGACTGGTACCAGCGCACCGACGGGCGGGTGGTCGACGACGAGATCGGCTTTCAGCGGCTGCTGCCCTGGCTGCAGATCGTCGTCCCGACCGACGAGGGCCTGCCGTACCTCTACTGCGGCGAGTGCACGCCGCCCGCCGAGCTGTGGGGCGAGACGCTGGCGCGCTCGATGGTCGGCCGTTTCACCCTGCCGGACGACGCCCTCGACCGGGCGACGGCCCGGGCCTTCCTGGAGGTGCAGGGGCGGACCCGCCCGCTGATCCAGTCGGCTTGCGGACCGGTCGTCGTCGCCGGCCGGACGCTCCAGGATTCCTGGCATCGAGTCGTCATGCCGCTGCAGTTTCAGGGCTTGGCCTGCGTGGCGAGCCTGGCTGTCCGGGATCTGCCGAAGCCCCTCGACTGAAAGGTCTGCCTTTGGCTGGGGCGTCAGGCGGGCCGCTCAGACCGCCGAGAAGCGGTAGACCGTCGTCTGCCGGTAGGTTTCGCCCGGTCGCAGGACGGTCGAGGGGAAGGCCGGCTGGTTCGGTGAAACGGGGAAAAGTGCTGGGCCTCCAGCGTGAAGGCGCCCCAGCGGTCGTAGCGGCGGCCCTGGGGGCCCGGCAGACCGTCGAGGAAATTGGCCGTGTAGAACTGGACGCCGGGCTCGCTGGTGTAGAGCTCGACCCGGCGCCCCGACTCGGGGTCGAGGACTCGCGCGGCCGGCGCCGAGAGCTCGCCGAGTCGAGCGCGCTGCCGGCAACCGCGTGCAGTTCGCCGGTCGGAATCAGCCGCTCGTCGACCGGCGTGATGCGGTCGGCGCGGCCCTCCCGGTCCGGCTGCCGGATCGACTGGACGATCGCGCCAAGGGTTAGGATCGAGACCTCCAGGCCGCGGCCGTCGACGAGCCCGTAGCGCTCGGTCGGGGTGCCGTTGCGCAGGCTGCCGAAGGGAAGTCGGGTTCTGGCGGGAATTTCGTCTCCTCTCCGCCTCAAGCGCCGGTGCACTCACAGGGAGTATCTACTTTTAGGAGAATACCACTTCTGAGAATAGACGAGATTCTTTACATCCGGATGGGTGGCAAGGTCGCGGTGCCTCCGTTTCGTCGAAAATCTTAACGGACCCCTTCGGACGCGCGAATAGCGAGCCCTTGTTTTCTGCCGTAAAGTGCGAGTGGCACGGGAGTTGCACTGCTTCCTCTGCCTGAATTCCCAGGTGCAACTTCTAGACAAGGGGGTACCATGAACATCCTGAACAGGGTTTCCAAGGGTCTGCCCGTCCTCGCGGCGAGCTTCATGCTCGCCGGCGCGGTCCAGGCAGCGCCGATGCTGGACTTCGTCGTCGATGGTGCCAACTCCTCGGTCACCATGACCCAGAGCGGCGGCGGGCTGGCCTGCCTGCTGACGAGCTGCGGCCTCGAGGTCGAGCTCGCCCCGGGGCTCGACGGCCATTCCTTCTCGCTCGGCAACGGCGACACCGAGACTTTCGATTTCCTGGTCTTCACCGCGGACGGCAGCACCGCCTTCTTCGATCGCGACTTCGAGATCACCGCCACGCTGGCCTTCTCGGAGCCGACCGGCGCCGACACCACCGGCACCGGCAGCGGCGGCGCCTTTCTCCTGAACGGCTTCATCATCGCGGGCTCGCTGTTCTGGACCAACCTGCCGACGGTGTTCGAACTTGCCCAGGGCTCGACCATCGGCGTCGACTTCGAGGACGGCATCACCCTGCTGGCCGGCAACAGCGTGACGACCACGGCCTCGGTCAGCGGCGTCAACATCGTGGTGCCCGAGCCGGCGACCCTGGCCCTGCTCGGCGTCGGCCTGCTCGGCCTCGGTGCGGCGGCGCGCCGTCGCCAGCACACGGACGCCTGAAGCCACGGCACGCGAGGCGGCGGGCGTCAGCTCGGCCCGGTCGGGTCCTTGTGGATCGGATCGACCCAGTAGACCGCTTCCGGTTTCTCCACCGGATCGACATCGGTGATGTTGACGACCACCGCCTCGTTGTCCGAGCGCACCAGCACGCATTCCAGCGGATTGTCGGGATCGGCATTGATTTCCTGGTGCGGCACGTAGGGCGGCACGTAGATGAAATCGCCCGGCCCGGCTTCGGCGACGAACTCCAGCCTCTCCCCCCAGCGCATGCGCGCCTTGCCGCGCACCACGTAGATCACGCTCTCCAGGGCGCCGTGGTGGTGGACGCCGGTCTTGGCGTCCGGCTCAATCGCCACCGTGCCGGCCCAGATCTTTTGGGCGCCGACGCGGGCGTGGTTGACCGCCGCCTGGCGGAACATGCCCGGCGTCTGCGGCGTGTTGGAATCAAGGCGGTCGCCGGGGATGACCCGCACGCCGTCGTGCTTCCAGCGCGGCGAGTCCGCGCTTTCCTCCGGATGATGGTGGTCCTGATCCGCCATGAGCGGCGCTCCCTCGGTATTGATTGGCTGGGCGCCAGGATCGGCCAGCGCCGAGGGTTTGTCAGCCCCCGGGTTCGCCGCCCATTGCAGCTCAGCGAAACTTCGGTGGACGCTTCTCCATGAAGGCGGTCACGCCCTCGCGCGATTCCTCGGTGCCGTAGAACAGCTTGAGGGTCTCCATGCCAAGCGCGCCGATGCCGCGGATCGACTCCGAATCGGCGTTGAAGGAGCGCTTGGCGATGGCGATGGCGGTCGGGCTCAGCGCCGCGATCTCCTGGCACCAGCGCTCGACCTCCCCATCCAACGCCTCGGCCGGCACCACCGCGTTGACCAGGCCCATGGCCAGGGCCTCCGCGGCCGGATAGCGGCGGCACAGCATCCACATCTCGCGCGCCTTCTTCTCGCCGACCACGCGGGCGAGCAGGGCGGTGCCGAAACCGGGATCGACCGAGCCGACCTTGGGGCCGACCTGGCCGAAGACGGCGCTGTCGGCGGCGATCGCCAGGTCGCAGCAAGTGACCAGGACGTTGCCGCCGCCGATGGCGTAGCCGTTGACGCGCGCGATGACCGGCTTGGGTACGTCGCGGATCGCGCTCTGCAGCTCCTCGATCGGCAGCCCGATGGTGCCGCGGCCGTCATAGGCGCCGTCGTGGGCCGACTGGTCGCCGCCGGTGCAGAAGGCGCGGGTGCCGGCGCCGGTCAGCACGATGGCGGCGATCGCCTTGTCCCAGCCGGCGCGCTGCACGGCGTGGATCAGCTCCTCGCAGGTGACGCCGCGGAAGGCGTTGTACTTGTCGGGGCGGTTGATCGTGATCCAGGCGGCGGCGCCGCGGACCTCGAAGAGGATGTCCTGATAGTCCATGTCCACCTTCATCCGTGCATGGTCAGTCCGCCGGAGACGCTGATCACCTGGCCGGTGATGAAGTTCGCGTCGTCGCTGGCCAGGAAAGCGACGATGCCGGGAAGGTCCTCGGGCTGGCCCAGTCGCTTCATCGGGATCGCGTTCCTGAGACCCTCGTAGATCTTCTGCCCGAACTCGCCTTCGCCGGCGAAGGAGCGCAGCAGCGCGGTGTCGGTCGGACCCGGGCAGACCGCGTTGACCTGGACGTTCCTACGCGCGCACTCCCGTGCCAGCGTCTTCGAGAAGGCGATGAGTCCGCCCTTGCAGGCCGAGTAGACCGACTCTCCCGAGGAGCCGACGCGGCCCGCGTCGGAGGCGATGTTGACGACCTTGCCGCCGCCGCCGGCGATCATGTGCGGGACCACGGTCCGGTGCAGGTTGAGCGGGCCGCGCAGGTTGACCGCGATGACTTGGTCCCAGAACTCGGGCGTCGTCTCCAGGAAGGGCTTGGCGACGTCCCAGCCGGCGTTGTTGACCAGGATGTCGATCCGCCCGAGGTCGGCGGCGACCTCCTCGACGGCGGCGGCGACCGCCGCGTAGTCGGTGATGTCGAGCAGCAGCGGGCGGACCTCACCGCCCTGGACGCGCAGCGCCGCCACGAGCTCCTCGAGCGGCGCCTCGGCGATGTCGGCGGCGACGAGCCGCACGCCCTCCTCGACGAAGCGCGTGCACAGCGCCCGGCCGATGCCGCCTGCCGCGCCGGTCACGACCGCGACGCGGCCTCTCAGTCCTCTCATGGCGATACTCCGGGGCAGGGGGCGGTCAAAGCAGGTTTCCCACGCGCGCGCCCTCGTCGATGGCACGCTTGGCGTCGAGCTCGCCGGCCAGTCGCGCGCCGCCGACGACCTGCACCGACTGGCCCCTGGCCGCCAGCGCGTCGGCGAGGCCCTGCTCGGATTCCTGGCCGGCGCAGACCACGAAGGTGTCGGCCGCCAGCACCTCGGGGACGCCTTCGACCTCGATGTGCAGGCCTTGCGCGTCGATCTTGCGGTAAATGGCGCCCGCGACCTGGCGGACCCCGAGCTCGCGCAGCTCCTGGCGCAGGATCCAGCCGGTGCTCTTGCCGAGCTGCCGGCCGAAGGGGCCGGGCGAGCGCTTGACCATGGTCACGGCGCGCTTCGGCGCAGGCGGGGTGCGCTCGGTACCGATGCCCCAGCGCCGCTCGAAGGCGGCGACGTCCTGGGCGTCGCCCTGGACGCCGTGGGCGAGCAGCAGCGCGATGTCGTGGCCGATGCCGCCGCCGCCGATCACCACGACGCGCTCGCCGGCGACGGCGGTGCCGTCGAGGATGCTGGCGTAGCCGACGACCCGCGGATCCTCGGCGCCGGGCAGGTCGAGGAGGCGCGGACGCACCCCGGTGGCGACGATCACCTCGTCGAAGTTCTCCCGGGCCAGGGCCTCGACCTCGATGCGCTGGCCGGTGCGGATCTCCACGCCGAGCTCCGTCAGCTGGTTGGCGAAGCCGGCGACGGCGCGGGCGTAGTCCTCCTTGCCGGGAATCTGCGCGGCCAGCTGGAGCTGCCCGCCGACCTCTCTGCCGGCCTCGTAGACCGTCACCGCGTGGCCGCGGCGCGCCGCCTCGAGCGCGGCCGCGAGACCGGCGACGCCGGCGCCGATCACGGCGACGCGCTTGACGCTGTCGGCCGGCGCGTCCTCGAACTCCAGCTCGCGCGCGGCCCGCGGGTTGACCAGGCAGGTGATCGCCCGGCCGGTGAAATAGTGATCGAGGCAGGCCTGGTTGCAGGCGATGCAGATGTTGATCAGGTCCGCTCGGCCGCGGCTCATCTTCTCGACGAAGGCGGGATCGGCGAGGAACGGCCGTGCCATGGAGACGAGGTCGGCGCGGCCGCTCGCCACCAGCTGCTCGGCGTCTTCGGGCAGGTTGATCCGGTTGCTCGCCGTGACCGGGATCGCCACGGCCGCCTTCAGGCGCGCCGTCGCCCCGGCGAAGGCGGCGTGCGGGACCGTGCCGGCGATGGTCGGAACCTGCGCCTCGTGCCAGCCGATGCCGGTGCTCAGGCAGTCCGCGCCGGCCTCCTCGATGCGCTTGGCCAGCCAGGTCGTCTCCTCGTCGGTGAGGCCGCCCTCGATCAGCTCGAGCGCCGAGATGCGATAGGAGATCAGGAAGTCGGGACCGAGCGCCTGGCGGACCGCGCCGACCACGGCGACCGGGAAGCGCGCGCGGTTCTCCAGGGCGCCGCCCCAGCCGTCGGTCCGCTGGTTGGTGCGCGGCGCCAGGAACTGGCTGATCAGGTAGCCCTCGGAGCCCATGATCTCGACGCCGTCGTAGCCGGCCTCCCCGGCTAGGCGGGCGCAGGCGACGTAGTCGCGAATCGTCTGCTCGATCTCCGCCTCGCTCAGCGCCGCCGGCGTGTCGCGGTTGATCGGCGACTTGATCGCCGACGCCGAGACGATGTCCGCGTGGTAGCCGTAGCGGCCGGCGTGCAGGATCTGCAGCAGCACCCGCCCGCCGTGGGCGTGGACCGCCTCGGCGATCTTGCGGTGGGCCGGCACCTGCCCGGGACTGTCGAGCGTGCTCGGCTCCTCCTTCAGGCGGCCGGCGCGGTTCGGGGAGAAGCCGCCGGTGACGATCAGCGCGACGCCGCCGCGGGCGCGCTCGCCGTAGAAGCGGGCCAGCTCGTCGAAGCGCTCGAGGTCGCCCTCCAGGCCGGTGTGCATGGACCCCATGACCACGCGGTTCGGCAGCCGGTGGCTGCCGACCTGCACCGGTTGCAGCAGAGCCGAGCGCTCCTGCTCCATCGATCGCTTCTCCCTCTAGCTGCCCGGACCCGTCGCTTGTCCTATTGGACTTATAGCGCGATTCCTGGCGTCAGGCAGGGTCGTAGTAGTGGATTTCGAGCAGCAGGCAGCCGCCCTCGGACTTGAAGGGGCCGTGCGGCGCACCGGGAGGGCGGCAGGCGTAGGTGTTGGGCTCGAAGGCGGTGCCGCCGGCGCCGGTCGCGTCGTTGCCGACGGTCAGGTCGCCCGAGACCAGATAGACCTCCTCCCAGTAGTCGTGGACGAAGGGTGCGGTCGTGTAGACGCCGGCATGGAAGCGCAGCAGGCGGGTGCGGCTGCCGCGCCGACCGGCCTCGTCCAGGCTGCCCGACAGGATCTTCTGCTCGATGCCCGCGGGATAGCCCGGCGGCACCTGCCAGCCTGCCTCGAGATCGAGAGCGTGGAACTCGCGGTGCTGCTTGGTCACGGCCATCGGTTTTGCTCCTGCGATGCTGTTGGGCACTTCATCCCGCCTCCTCTGCCAGGCGCCGGTAGCCGCTGCGATAGTAGAGCAGCGGCGCGCCGTCGCGGCAGTCGCACTCCTCGACCCGACCGAAGACGATCAGGTGGTCGCCGACAGGCTGCACCGTCTCGACGAGGCAGGCCATGCGGCCGAGCGTCCCGGCAATCGCCGGCAGGCCGTCGGCCCGCGGCTCCAGCGCGATGTCGCGGAAGCGGTCGTCGATCTTGGCAACGAACTGCCGCGAGATCCGCTCCTGCGAGGCCTCCAGCAGGTTGACCAGGAAACGGCCGCGCGCGAGCACCGCCTCCGCGGTCAGGCTGCCCTTGGCCAGGCAGACCAGCAGGGTCAGCGGGTCCAGCGATACCGAGGTCAGCGAGTTGATGGTCATGCCGTAGCGGGTGCCGCCGGCTTCCGTGGTCACCACCGCGACGCCGGTGACGAAGCGTCCCATGGCGGCGCGGAAGCCCTCGACGTCGGCCTCCGGGCGGCTCCCGGTCTGCGCCATTCGCCTCGCTCCTCCTGCAGCCGGGTTCAATGCCGGGCCGTGGCGAAGTCCTGGGTGACGTTGGAGCGCGCCACCCGGACGTCGCGCAGCGGCGCCGGAGAGTTGCGGCTGCGCCCGACGAAGCGCGGCACGCCGTCGGTGACGACCGCGCCGACGGCGGCGATGTCGCCGTGCCGGATCGCGGAGAGGGCGTCCTGGCCGGTGCCGCCGGCGGGGGCGTCGATCACCACCACGTCGGCGTCGCGCCCTGGCTGCAGGAAGCCGCTGTTGAGGCCATAGATGCGGGCGTTGCTGCCGCTCGCCGCGCAGAGGAACCACTCGGGCGGCAGGTCGGTCAGGCTGGCGCAGTGGGCGATGGTGTAGAGCATGCCGAGCGGCATCACGCCGCTGCCCGTCGGCGTGTCGGTGGCGATGATGAAGCGGTCGAAGGCGCCGTGCCGGTCGGCCAGGCGGGCGCACAGCAGCGTCGTGCGCAGGTTGCCGGCGGTGCAGACCTGCAGCGCGATCTCGCTTTCCAGGATGACCCGCTCGAAGTCGGCGTCGGGCATCGCCGTCGGGCCGCCGTTGATGTGGAAGGAGACGTCGGGCTGCATGGCCAGCAGGTGGTCGCCGGTGATCGCGCCCGAGCCGGGGATCGAGGGGCCGCCGGTGTGGACGGTGGTGATCAGGCCGTGGCGCTTGGCCGCCTGGACGAGCGGGGCGTAGTCGAAGGGCGTCTCGAAGGCCCCGAAGCCCGCCTTGGCCAGCCATACGCCCTTGGCCCGGATCTCGGCGAAGTCGGCCTCGACCAGGCCCGGCTCCAGGATGATCGAGCCGGCATGGACGCGCATGCCGCCGGGCCGGTAGTGCTCGAAGCACTTGAGCGCGGCGACAGCCAGGGCCTTGACCCCCTCGGGGTCCTTGGGCCGCCCGGGCACGTGGACCTCGGAGGCGCTGATCGAGGTGGTGACGCCGCCGTGGACAGCGCTCTCGAGGAAGCCGACCGTGCGTTGGCGCGGCGTGTAGTCGCCGAAAGTGACATGCACCTGGGAGTCGATCAGGCCCGGCATGGCGGTCGCACCGCCGGCGTCGATGACGACGTCGCAGGATTCGACCGCCGCCGCCGAGGCGGTGCCGACGCTGACGATGCTGCCGCCCTCGGTGATGACGGTGTCGCCCTCGGCGAAGGGCGCGCGCCAGTCGCCGGTGACGATGCGGCCGAGGTTGACGATCGCGGTCTTCATGGCGTGCTGCCTCCGCTGGTCTAGTGCGTAGGGCGCGCGCGGACGGCCGGCGCCTCGTAGCCGGCCATCAGGCGCTCGACCATGCCGCTGGCGCCGGCCCAGTCGTAGGTGCGGAAGCTGTGGCCGCGGGTGACGAACTGGGCGCCGGCGTAGAACATCTCGTATTGGGTGTGGCGCGAGCCGAACTCTGAGCCGACGGCGTCCCAGGCCGCCTTCAGGAACTTGACGCGCGAGATCGGGTCGCCGGCCGGCGAGCGCTGGGTCTTCTCGACGATCGCGCGCAGGTCCGGATCCTCCAGGTCGGCGAAGGAGGAGGGCAGCATGATCAGCGCGCCGCCGGCCAGCTCGCGGATCTTGTTGACGATCTGGGGGTAGAGCTCCTGGGTCAGGACCTGCGCGGCATAGAGGAAATGCTTGTGCGGCAGGTACCACTCGCCCTGCAGGCCGCCGGCGACCTCCATGCCGTGCAGCATGGCCTCGACCATCGCCGCCTGGGCCGCGAGGTGGCCGAGCTGCTCGCTGACCTGCGGCATCCCCGTGGTGCCGATCGTGTCGGCGAGCTTGCGCGCCAGTCCGACCAGGAAGCGGATCTTCACCGCCAGGCGGATCTGCGCCTGGTAGTTCTGAAAGGTGTGGCCGGGCGTGTCGTGGAACTGGGCGCGGCACATGTCGGGGTCGCGGTAGACGAAGACCCGCTCCCAGGGCACCTTCACGTCGTCGAAGTACATCAGCGCGTCGTTCTCGTCGAAGCGCGAGGACAGCGGGTTGTCGAAGACCGAGGCCGCCGCGGCCTCGTAGGAGCGGCGCGACAGCACGGTCAGTCCCTTGGCGTTCATCGGCACCGCGAAGGAGATCGCCAGGTCCTGCTCGTCGGGCTTCAAGGGCTGCAGGTTGGCGACGAAGACCTCGTTGGCCATGATCGAGCTGGTGCCGAGCATCTTGGCGCCGCGCACCGTGATGCCCTCGGAATCCTCGTCGACGACGCGCGCGACCAGGTCCTCGTCCTGCTCGCCCCAGGCGGCCGAGCGGTTGCCCTGGGGGTTGATGATCACGTAGGTGAGGAAGAGGTCGCCGCGCCGCGCGTAGTCGACGTAGTCGAGCAGGGCCTGGGCCCGCGCCTCGCCGTGCCGGCGGAAGACCTCGGGGCCGAGCGACTGGCCGAGCAGCGCCGAGGCGACGTGGTCGGGCGAGCGCCCGAGGAAGCCGAAGCTGCATTCCGCCCAGGCCGTCAGCGCCTTGCGCCGGGCCACCAGGTCCTCGTAGGAGCGCGGCGGCTGCCAGCAGCGGTTGACCCGGCGGTTGGCGCCCTCGAGCTGATAGGTCATCAGCTCGACGTTCTCGGGGCGAGCCTGGAAGTCGTAGAGCGCAGCGGCCGAGGCCACCGAGTTGCGGAAGGCCGGATGGGTCGTCACGTCCTCGACCCGTTTGCCCTCGAGGAACACCGTGCGGCCGTCCTGCAGCGACTTCAGGTGCTCGGCTCCGCTCTTGCAGACGCTCATCCTCTCTCCTCCCCGTTCGGGCGACCCTGCGAGGGGTCAGGTCAGTCCGTCGCGTCCCTCGATGGCGCCGGCGGCGAGACCGCCGACGCGGGCATTCGGCCGGCCGCTGCTGGCATAGGCGCAGATCACCGCGATCTCGTCCGGCAGCGGCGCGTCGTGCAGCGTCAGGGTCATGCCGTCGTAGTGGGAGCGCACGTAGAGTGCGTCCTTGTGGGCGAGCGGCACGTCGATCGTGGTGCCCGGGGCCGCCCGCTTGGTCATTGAGGAGATCCAGGCCTTGCCGCCGCCCGCGGCCTCGCGCAGCACGTTGCCGAACACCGTGGTCAGTAGCGCCACGCCGTGCTCCTGCTCGCCGGCGAGGCCGACGACGGCGGCCTTGCCGTAGCTCTCGGCCTGGAACGGCGCGAGCAGCTGCATCGCCAGCCCGGCGATCTCGCGGCCGATGCCGGCGCTCGCCTCGACCAGCTGCGAGAGGTCCTCCTGGTAGCCGCCGACGAGCGGATTGCCGATCACGGCCACCACCGCGACCTTGCGCAGGGGCGGCACGGCCGCCCTGGCCGCTTCGCTGCGCACCTCCTCGACGAAGCTGCTGACGCGCCGTATCTCCATGGCCTTCCCCTGAATTCGGCCGTCTTGGCGTTGTCTTGCCGCGGCCCTTGCTTTGCATATTACCTAATATTATTAGCTAATCAACGGGCTTCGGGCGAGTCGGCGGAGCGGCCGCGAAGCCGCCGACCGGCGGGACAGGGAAGAGAGAGCGAGACATGGCGCGAGACGTGGCGGATCCTTCGACCTCGGCCAGGCCGCCGCTCCAGGAGCCGACGGTCGGGCGCGACGAACTGCTGGTCGAAGGCTCCGACCGCGAGTTCCGGCGCCTCGTCCACGGCCTTTTCGCCTTCTTCGCGCGCCACGAGGCGATCCGCGACGGCCACGCCCGCCGGATCGGCCTCGCCGGCGTCGAGTACACCGTGCTGATCGCCATCGCGCGCCTGTCGCTGGACGGCGAGGTCAGCGTCAAGCGCGTGGGCGAGCACCTGCACGTCAGCGGTGCCTTCATCACCACCGTCTCCGGCAAGCTCGCCCGCAAGGGCCTGATCAGCAAGCGGCCGAGCGAGACCGACCGGCGGCGCGTGCGCCTGGAGGTCACGCGCGCCGGCTACGAGTTGCTGAACGAGCTCGCGCCCTACCAGCGCCGCGTCAACGACGTCGAGTTCGGCTCGGTCACGCGCGCCGAGTTCCGCCAGCTGGTCGGGCTGGTCGAGCGACTGATCGTCTCGGGCGACGAGGCCATCGCGCTGCAGCGCTACCTGGCGCGCGAGCGGTCGGTGCCACGCGGGCGGCGCGCAGGGCGATCCTGAGCGACCGGGCGCGGCGCCGCGAACATGGACTAGGCGCGCCGGGTTATAACTTGCACAATTAGACCTGACTGGCTTATCCTTCCGGCAACGAAGGATCTGAAGACTAGTCTGACCCGCAAAGCGGGCCTGCCAAGAAGCCGGCAAGCAGGTGGAGACACCTCCGCGGAAAACCGGCCGACACTAGGGTTCGGACATAAGCGACAGGTGCGCCCGTGCCTGTCGGAACAGAACCGGGAGGGTGGAAATGAGCATCAAGAGGCTTTTGTTGGTTGCAACGGTGCTGGGGCTGTCCGCGGGCGCCGCGGCAGCCCAGGACACCTACAAGGTCGGGATCCTGACCCCGAACTCGGGCACCTTCGCGAAGCTCGGGCAGCAGCAGACCTGGGCCTACCAGATCGCCGCCGACGAGATCAACGAGGCGGGCGGCATCCTGGGCAAGAAGATCGAGTTCGTCATCGAGGACACCGAGGCCAACCCGAAGGTCGCGACCCAGAAGGCCGAGAAGATGGCCCAGGTCGACAAGGTCGGCCTGATCATCGGCACCGTCAGCTCGGGCGTCACCTTGGCGACGGGTCCGCTGGCCGAGCGGCACGGCGTCAACGTCATCACCTCGACCTCCTGGTCGGACGCCATCACCATGGACAAGTGCTCGCCAAACGTCTTCCGGGTGAACGCCCGCGCCAGCCAGATGGCCAACGCCCTGGCCCAGTGGCTGGGCCAGAACTTCGAGGGTAAGCGCATCACCTACGTCGGGCCCGACTACGAGATGGGCCGCAATACGGTCAGTGCCTTCAAGGAGCTGGCGGAGCGCGAGGGGCTGGTCAGCGCGACGGAGATCTTCGCGCCCCTCGAGACCCCGGACTTCTCGCCCTTCTTCGGGCAGATCCGCGCCAGCCAGGCCGACGTCCTGTTCGCGCCGATGGCCGGCGAGGACTCGGTGCGCTTCTTCACGCAGCTCGCCGACTTCGGGCTCAACACCCAGTACCGCCTGACGGGCGGCTCGGGTACGATCACGCCTGCCGAGCTGCCGGCGATCGGCGACGCGGCGGAGGGCTTCACCTTCGCGACGGGCTACACGGCCTCGCTCGACACGCCGGAGAACCAGGAGTTCGTCGCCAAGTACAAGCAGCGCAGCGACGGTCAGGACCCGACGCTCTACGCGGCCGACGCCTACGGCATTCTCTACCTGGTCAAGGCCGCCGCCGAGAAGTCCGGCTCGCTCGAGCCCGCCGCGGTGCGCGAGGGCATGGCCGACATGACCTGGGACACGCCCCAGGGCCCCAAGACGATGCGCGCCGGCGACAACCAGGCGATCATGCCGATGTACGTGGTCCAGATCACCGACGGCGCCTTCGAGGTGATCGACACGGTCGACGGCGAGATCGCCATCGGCGAGGACCTCTGCACACGCTGGTAGGTCGGCCGCGGCGATTTCAGGAGGGGCCGGCAGCCCGCCGGTCCCTCCGTCGCATCCACGCCTGAACGGCTTCTCCCACCTGCTGGCGAGCGATGGTCGATCTCTTCACCTATCTGCAGTTCGTGCTGGCGCCGCAGATGGTTACCGGCTTGGTCATCGGGGTCGCCGTGATCCTGATGGCGCTGGGCCTGACCATCATCTTCGGGCTGCTCGACGTCATCAATCTCGCCCACGGCGCCTTCTACGCGCTCGGTGGCTTCGTGCTCATCACGCTGCTCGGCCTCGGTCTCGACTTCTGGGTCGCCATGGTGCTGGTGCCGCTGCTGGTGCTGCCGGCGGGACTGGTCACGGAGCGCCTGCTGATCCAGCGGGTCTTCCACTCCGGCGACCGGCACACGCTGACGCTGCTGCTGACCTTCGGGCTCAGCCTGGTCATGGAAGACCTCTTCAAGATCATCTACGGCCCCGATCCGCACCGGCCGCAGCCGCCGATCTCCGGCGCCGTCGAGCTGCTCGGCATGTACCTGCCGACCTACCGGGTGTTCCTGATCTTCTTCGGCGCCCTGCTGATCGCGGCCCTGTCCTTGTTCCTGTTCCGCAGCGACTTCGGCGCGCGGATCCGCGCCGCGGCCTACGACCGCCACATGGCGGCCTCGCTGGGCATCCAGGTCAAGTCGGTCTACAGCTGGACCTTCGCCCTCGGGCTGGCCGTGGCGGCGCTCTCGGGGGTGCTGCTGTCGCCGATCTACGGCGTCTATCCGGACATGGGCCACGGCTTCATCTTCCTGGCCTTCGCGGTCGTCATCGTCGGCGGGTTGGGCAGCATCAAGGGCGCGGTCGTCGCCGGGTTGCTGCTGACCCAGGTCTTCGTCCTCGCCAGCCTGGTCATGTCCCCGGTCTGGGCGGACGTGCTGGTCTTCGCGACAATGGTGCTGGTGCTGCTGTTCCGTCCGCAGGGCCTGTTCGGGAGCCTTGCCCATGGTTGAGCGCGAGCTGACGGCGGCGACCCCGCCGGTGTCCCGCCGGGGCCTGTCCTCGCTCAACAAGGTGGCGCTGACGGCGTTCCTGGGCGCGCTGCTGTTCGCGGTCTGGGCGGTCGTCTTCGAGCAGCCCTTCTACCTGGGGCTGGCCACGGAAGCGCTGATCCTGGGCGGCCTGGCGATGAGCGTCGACCTGCTGCTCGGCTACTGCGGCCTGCTCAGCCTCGGCCATGCCCTGTTCTTCGGCCTGGGCGCCTACATGGGCGGTCTGCTGCTGCTGCACTACACCGGCTCTTTCTGGCTGACCTGCCTGCTGGTCGTGCCGGCCTCGGCGGCGATCGGGCTGGTCGGCGGGCTCATCGCCCTGCGCTCGAGCGGGGTCTACTTCGCCCTCATCACCTTCGCGATGGCCCAGGTCGTCGAGAAGGTGGTGTTCGTGACCAACGAGATCGGCCTGGAGTCGCCGCGCGGCGCCGTCGACGTCGGCGGCTCCGACGGCTTCCAGGGCGTGCCGGGGGTCGAGGTCGACCTGCTGCTGTTCAGCCTCGACCTGCGCGACCCGCTCAGCTTCTTCCTGCTCACCCTGACCCTGGTCTCGGTCACCTACCTCGGCCTCTACTGGCTGATGAGCACGCCCTTCGGGCGCACCCTGCGGGCCCTGCGCACCAACGAGCGCCGCCTGCCGCACCTCGGCTACGCGCCGCGCCGCTTCAAGCTGGCCGCCTTCGTGCTGTCGGCGGTGATCGCGGGCTTCTTCGGCGCGCTCTACCCGATGCTGCGCGGCGGCGCCTTCCCGGAGCTGCTGACCTTCGGCATGTCGGGCGACGCCGTGATCAGCGTCATCATCGGCGGCACCGGCACCCTGATCGGCCCGCTGATCGGCACCGCGCTGCTGGTCTTCATGCGCTCGGTGGTCGGCAGCGAGCTCGGCGACCTGCACGTCATCATCGTCGGGCTGGTCTTCATCGCCGCCGTCATCTTCTTCCCCAAGGGCATCGTCGGCTACGCGCGCGCCTACCTGGATCGCCCGAAGCCGGACAGGGGGCGCACCGACAATGACGGGTGACGTGCTGCTGGAGGTGCGCGGCGTGTCGATCAGCTTCGGCGCGCTGCGAGCCGTGCAGGGGATCGACCTCGAGGTCCGGCGCGGCCAGGTGACCTCGGTGATCGGCCCGAACGGGGCGGGCAAGAGCACCCTGTTCAACCTGATCTCCGGCAACCTCTCGCCCAGCGCCGGCTACGTCGCCCTCGAAGGCCGGCGGCTGAGCGGGCGGCCGGTGCACGAGATCAGCGTGCTCGGGCTCGGGCGCTCCTTCCAGATCACCAACCTCTTCTTCGACCTGACGGTGATGGAGAACCTGCTGGTCGCCGCCCAGGTGCTGGAGCCGCGCCAGCGCCTTCTGCGCGATCCCCGCTTCAGCGGCCGCGCCCAGGCGCGCGCCGAGCAGCTTCTCCACCAGTTCGGCCTCGCGGCCAAGGAGCGGGAGCTGGCGGGGCACCTGTCCCACGGCGAGCAGCGCCGCCTGGAGATCGCCGTCAGCCTGGCCGCAGAGCCGCGTCTGCTGCTGCTCGACGAGCCGACCCAGGGCATGGCCCACGAGGACACCGCCGAGACCGCGGCGCTGATCCGACGCCTCGCCGAGGACATCACGATCCTGCTGATCGAGCACGACGTCGGGCTGGTCATGGACATCTCGGACCACGTCATGGTGATGCACATGGGCAGGAAGCTGGCGGAGGGCACGCCGTCGCAGATCCGGGCCGACGAGCGGGTGCTCGACGCCTACCTGGGCCGAGGTTAGCCTGGATTTCTCATACTGGAAGGGGTCGTCACGTGGGTTATCGGCGGACAG
>NZ_JBBDQW010000011.1:0-11423 GCF_040905785.1 Tistlia sp. | reverse complement strand
GGCCGGATCGGTTCCTGGCCCGCGGCATCGGCATCGACTACCATTATGTCATCAAGGGCCTTGGTGCCGCTCGCCTCAGTGATCTTCGAGCTCCGCAACAAGAACAAGACCGGAGGCTGAGCCGCCCGCGGGGAGGAGGATGAGCATGCTGCTGTCGCAGATCGAGGAAGCCGGCGGGCAGACACGGGTGTTCGCGCGCAACGGCACGGACGCCTATCTGGTCAAGGGCGCCACCAGCCTCTATGCGCTGGCGCGCGACAGCATCCGCGCCGGCCAGGGGCTGGCCGACCGGATCGCCCGCCTCGGCTACGGCGAGGCGGTCGACCTGGAGCAGGCCTACGCCGAGGGCCGGCTGCTGTTGCCGGTGACCCATCCCGATCCCGAGCACCTGCACCTGACCGGCACGGGCCTGACGCATCTCGGCTCGGCCTCGGCGCGCGATGCCATGCACCAGAAGCTGGCCGGCAAGGGCGAGGCCGAGCTGACCGACTCAATGAAGATGTTCCGCCTGGGCCTGGAGGGCGGCAAGCCGCCGGCGGGGCGGCCCGGAGTCCAACCGGAGTGGTTCTACAAGGGCAACGGCCTGACCGCGGTCCACCCCGGCCGGCCGCTCGCCGCGCCCGCCTTCGCCCAGGACGGCGGCGAGGAGCCGGAGGTCGCCGGCATCTACCTGATCGGCGACGACGGCACGCCCTGGCGCATCGGCTTCGCCCTGGCCAACGAGTTTTCCGACCACGTTATGGAGCGGACCAACTACCTCTATCTCGCCCATTCCAAGCTGCGGCCGGCCGCCTTCGGGCCCGAGATCCTGCTCGGCGACCTGCCTGCCCACATCGCCGGCACCTCGCGGATCCGCCGGGGCGGGTCGTTGGCCTGGGAGAAGCCCTTCCTGTCCGGCGAGCAGAACATGTCGCACACGCTCGCCAACCTGGAGCACCACCACTTCAAGTACCGGCTGTTCCGCGAACCCGGCGACCTGCACGTCCACATGTTCGGCACGGCGACCCTGTCCTTCGCCGACGGCTTCCGCACCGAGCCTGGCGACCTCTTCGAAATCGAGGCCGAGGCCTTCGGCCTGCCGCTGCGCAACCCCCTGGAGTTGCCCGACGCCGGGGCCGGCCAGGCGGTCGCGGCGGTGCGGGCGCTCTGAGCGGCGCTGCCGAAGCCGAGTCCGGTGGCCGCAGACCCACGCCGCGCCACTGAACCTCCCGGTAGCGGCGACCCCGCGCCCAGGACGCTCGACGCGCCGCCGGCGGAGCTCGGCGAGGGGCCGTCCTACGACCCGGCGAGCGGCACCGCCTGGTGGTTCGACATCCTGGGCCGCCGTCTCTACGAGCACGACCTCGCCCAGGGCACCACGAGGACCCATGCGCTGCCGGTGATGGCGAGCGCGCTGGCGCGGGTCGACGGCGCCCGCCAGCTGCTCGTCGCCGAGGACGGGCTCTACCTGCGCGAGGTTGCGAGCGGCGCCCTCAGGCTGCACCGGCCGCTCGAGGCCGAGAACCCGGCGACCCGCTCGAACGATGCGCGCGTGCATCCCTGCGGCGCCTTCTGGATAGGCACCATGGGCCGCGCCGCCGAGCCCGGGGCCGGAGCGATCTACTGGTACTTCGAAGGCAGACTGCGCCAGCTCTACGACCGGGTGAGCGTGCCGAACGCGATCTGCTTCTCGCCGGACGGCGGGATCGCCTATTTCGCGGACACGCCGACCGGCCGGATCATGCGGGTCGCGGTGGAGCCGTCCACAGGCCTGCCGAGAGGCGAGCCGGCGCGCTTCGACGACGGCAGCGGCGCGGGCGGCCCCGACGGCGCCGTGGTCGACGCCGAGGGTCTGCTGTGGGTGGCACGCTGGGGCGGCGGCTGCCTGGAGACCTATGCACCGAGCGGCCGGCGCGTGCGCCGCCTGGCGCTGCCGGTCTCGCAGCCGACCTGCCCGGCCTTCGCCGGGCGGGGCGGGTCCAGCCTGCTCGTGACCTCGGCGCGCGAGGGCCTGACGGCTACGCAGCTCGCGACGGAGCCCGAGGCCGGATCGACCTTCCGGCTCGATCTCGAGCTCAAGGGCAGGGCCGAGCCGGACGTGCGGATCTCAGGCTAGATTAGTCGCGCAGCACGCGCTCGGCGGGCAGGCGCACGACGATGCGGGTGCCCTGGTTCGGCGTGCTCTCGACGGTCAGGCTGCCGCCGTGCAGGCGGGTCAGGCCGCTCGAGAGCGGCAGGCCGAGTCCGGTGCCGGGAAAGCGGCGGGACAGGCGGCTGTCGACTTGGCCGAAGGGGGTGAGCGCGATCTCGATTTCCTCGGGCGTCATGCCGATGCCGGTGTCTTCGACGACGAAGACGTATTCGCCCTCGTCGTCGATCTCGGCGGAGAGGGTGACACTGCCGCCCTCGGGCGTGAACTTCACCGCGTTGCTCATCAAATTGAGCAGGATCTGCTTGACCGCCCGCCCGTCGCCGTACAGCAGGGGCAGTCCGAGCGGCAGCGCCAGGTTGAGCGAGATGCCGTTGTGCTGCGCGCGGTCGGTCACCAGGCGCAGTGCCGACTTGGCGATCGCCGCCGGGTCGATGGTGTCCTCCTCGAGCTCGGTGCGGCCGGCCTCGATCTTCGAGACGTCGAGGATGTCGTTGATGAGCTCCAGCAGGTGCTGCGCACTCTGATGGATGTCGCCGGAGTACTCCTTGTAGCTGGGCGATCCCAGCGGGCCGAAGGTCTCGGCTGTCATCAGCTCGGAAAAGCCGATGATTGCGTTCAGCGGGGTGCGCAGCTCGTGGCTGACGGTCGCCAGGAACTCGCTCTTCGCCCGGCTGGCGGCCTCGGCCTCGTCGCGGCTCTGCAGCAGCTCGGCCTCGCGGCTGACGCGGTCCGTGACGTCCTGGGCGGTGCCGCGGAAGCCGATGAAGCTGCCGGTCGCCCGGGCGTAGACCGGCACGGCGCTGAGTCGGAACACGCGTTCGCTGCCGTCGCTGTGACACACGGTCGCCTCGATGTCCCGGAACGGCTGGGGGGCGGTCGGACGGATCGCCGCCAGCGCCCCGCTCTCGTCGACGAAGAGGTCGTTCAGGGTGTGTCCGATCAGGCTGCGCGGATGCCGTCCCGTCGCCTCCTGCACGCGGCTGGAGACGAAGCTGATATTGAGGTTGCGGTCGGTCTCCCAGATCCAGTCGGAGACCATGCGGGCGATGTCGTCGAAGCGCTCGCGCATGGCCGCCAGCTGCCGCTTCAGCTCGACCGCGTCCTCCTCTTCGCGAAAGCGGGCGACCACCGCCTGCGGCTTGCCGTCGGCGGCGTAGTGCACTGCATGGCGCGAGATCCAGGTTTCCGGCCGGCCGCCGAAGTCGAGGAAGTGCCGGCGCTCGATCGGCGCGCTCCAGGCCTGCCCGTCGATCCGCTGCGCCTGCTGCAGGGTCTCCTGGATCCACGGCGCGGTCGGGACGTCGAGGCGGTCGCAGGCCAGGGAGCACTCGATCTGCAGCATCGGCAGCAGACGACGGTAGGCGGGATTGAGATAGCGCAGCCGGCCGTCGCGGTCGGCGATGCAGACCGGGTTGTCGTCGTCGAGCAGCCAGTCGAGCGACAGCGACAGCGACAGCGCCCGCGCCCCCGAGGCCAGCAGGCCGTCGAGCGCCGGCAGGCGTTCGCGCTGCGGTGCCGGCTGTCCCTCGACGCCTCCCTCGAAAGCTTCTTCCATGGGACCGGCTCGGCTCACCCGGCCTTGCGCCGGCCGCCGTCCTCGATGCGCTTGATCGCATAGAGATACTGCGGGTCGCGTTGCCAGCGGCGCACCACGCTCTGGGCTGCGCCGGGCTGGACCCGGTCGTAGAGCGCCAGGACGCGGGACAGTTCCTCGGGATCGACGCGCTGGTCGCCCGGGCGGCCCTTGCGGCTCATCAGGAAGATCGAGGTGAATTGCGGCTTCTCGATCTCCAGGGCCCTGCTGGCGATGACAAGGCCCTCGCCGCCGGGCTCGTAGACGATGCGGCGGACCAGACGCAGGCGCAGCTTTGTCATCTCGGCGAAGAGCGCCTCGAACAGGGCGATCTCGCCCTGGCGCAGCACCTGGATCAGCATCTCGACCGACAGGCGGCCCTCGTCGGCCAGCCCGCGCGCCAGGCGCACCGAACTGTCCTCGGCCAGGTCCTCGTCCTCGCTGATCGCGCCGACGGTCTCGTCGGTGACCTCCTCGAGCACGTCGTCGAGCTCGGTCGGATCGATCTCGTAGTTGCCCAGGATGTAGGAGCGGAGCGCCGCGCCGACCCACAGGCACATCCGTCGGGCGAGGGCAGGGCTGAGGTCGCTGCGCCGGATCAGCGGCTCCTGGTAGGTGTCGACCCGCCGCGACTCCTCGACCAGATACTCCATGGTCGCCGTCGAGACACGGGCGTTGCCGTTGTCGAGCAGCACCTTGACGACGTCGCTGTTGCCGGTCTCGACCAGGGCGTCGGATACCGTCTCGCTGACGTGCTGGCGCATGGCGATGGCCAGCTGGTGCTGGATCGTGCGATGGCGGACGATCTCGACCAGGTCCTCGTCGTGCAGCACCTCGCTGACCAGCAGAATCGGGCGCGCGACCTCGATCTCGTCGTTGGCCAGCATCAGCACGACCTCGCGCGGGGCGTGGCCGCGCCGGGCGAGGCGCTCGGACAGCTCGCGCCGGACCTTCATCTCGAAGTCGCGGATCAGCTTGTTGAGGATGTCGCTCATCAGCGCGCGTTCGCGCTCGGTCAGCGTCTCGCCGCTCGACTCGAAGAGGTCGCTGATCGTGGCGACCAGCAGACGCCGCCCCTCCTGGCTCTTGTTCCGAGCCAGCTCGAGCAGTTGTTGGACGTCCTGATCTGCAACGACCGTCATCGGTCTAGCATCCGCTCCCGCTGCCTGGAGGCAGACGATCGTCGACACGATGGCTTTGTCGCGAAGACCCGCCCCCAACAGGCCATTGAGCCTGTATAACAACGTTGCGCGCGCCGGGTGAAGGATTGGTTAAGTCACGCCGCCGCAGGCGTTGTCCCGGCTCGCCGTGCTCGTAGAACGGGTGGCGGCCCCGCCGTGCGGCCCGGCCCGGAGTCTTGCCGGCGTCCGGCGCTCATGCCATATCGCAAGGCATGAAGCTGTTCACGAGCCATCGTCCGAAGCCGGCGCCTGCCGCCGGCCCGCGACTGCAGCCGCTGCCGGCCCGCGAGGCCGAGCCCGCGCCCCCTGGCGCGGGCAGCGCGACCAAGCCGGCCGAGGTCGGCGGGCCGTCGGGACCGGAGCCGACGCGCTACGGCGACTGGGAGCGCAAGGGGATCTGCTACGATTTCTAGCTTGGCAGGCGCGGATCGCTAGGCTGGCAAGCGCAGTCCGCTAGAGCGCCATCAGCTCGGCCAGGCGGCGGCGCTGCCGACCGTTGGCGTCGAAGTTCTCCGGCGCGAGCCAGGCGCGGAAGGCTGCCCCGGCCGTCGGCCAGTCGCTGTCGATCAGGGCATACCAGGCGGTGTCGCGGTTGCGTCCCTTGACGACCAGGTGGCGATAGAAGGTGCCTTCGTAGCGGAAGCCGAAGCGACGGGCCGCGGCGCGCGAGCCCTCGTTGAGGGCGTTGCACTTCCATTCGACGCGGCGGTAGCCCAGGCCGTCGAAGGCGTGGGCGATCATCAGGAAGATCGCCTCGGTCGCCGCGGCCGTGCGCTGCAGCGCGGGCGAGAACCAGATGTGGCCGATCTCGATCACGCCCTGGGCCGGGGTGATCCGCAGGTAGCTCGCCATGCCGAGCGCCCGCCCGGAACGTCGATCGACCAGGGCGAAGAACAGGGGATCGCTCTGCGCCGCGCAGCCCTCCAGCCAGGTCCGCATCGCCGCCTCGCTCTCGAAGGGGCCGTAGGGCAGGAAGTCCCAGAGGCAGGACGCAGCGGCGCTGCCGTCGTGGGCGCAGGCGAAGAGGTCCGCGGCGTGGCGCGCCGGCTCGAGGGGCTCCAGCCGCACCAGCCGACCCTCGAGCGGCGCCCGGGCCGGCGGCTGCCAGTCGCTGGCCTCGACCGGCTCGCCCGACAGCGGGCGCTCGTGGAGCGCCTCAGCCAAGGCGCACGTCCTTCAGGTAGGCCGGGCGCGCAATGCCGGGGGCCAGGCGCGCATCCTCGACCGGCTCGCCGAGCACCAGGCGGATCGGCACCTCGCCGGCCCAGATCGGCAGGGCATAGTCCTCCTCGTCGTCGTTGGGGCCGCCCTCGCGAATCTTGCAGGCGACCTCCTCGAGACGCAGCGACAGCACTTTCGTCGCCTTCAGCTCCTGGCCGTTGAGCGGCCTGAGGTCGGCCCAGCGCCCCGGCGTGATGCGCTCGACGATGGCCTCCAGCGCCGCCGTCTTCTCAGCCGCGCCGGTGACCTCCTCGGCCGTGCCGAAGGCCATGACCGAGCGGTAGTTGAAGGAGGAGTGGAAGCCCGAGCGGGCGTGCACCAGGCCGTCGAGCAGCGAGACGGTGAAGCAGACCGGCACGCCCTGGGCGACCTGGCGCAGCATCCGGCTGGCCGAGGAGCCGTGCCAGAGAACTCGGTCGCCGATCCGGGCGTAGGCTGTCGGCGTGACGTAGGGCTGGCCCTCGATGACGTAGCCGACATGGCAGGCGAGGCCAGCGTCGAGCACGCCGTAGACCGCCTCGCGGTCCCACACGGCCCGCTTGGCGAGGCGGCGGATGCGGGTTCTTTCCGTCGGCGTGAAGTCGTCGTTGCTCATCGCTCTCTTCCCCGGTGTTCCCTGGCTTTCGAGTACGCTGAAAGTGGATTGGCGGAAAGAGCCGCTTCGGGCAAAACCTTGGAGCCACTCTTCGCGGTCCCCGAGGATCTCGTCATGTCGCGCCGCGCTGTCGTACCCCTGCTGTCTCTCGGCCTCGACCCGGCGGCGGAGCAGCCGCTGTTCCGCCAGCTTTACGGCCAGTTGCGCGAGGCGATCCTTGCGGGGCGCCTGGGCGGCGGACAGCGCCTGCCCTCGAGCCGCCTGCTGGCCGGCGAGCTTGGCTGCTCGCGCAACACCGTGCTCGGCGCCCTCGACCAGCTGCTCGCCGAGGGCTACCTGGAGGGGCGGCGCGGCTCGGGCACCTATGTCTCGAGCGTGCTGCCGGACGAGCTGCTGACCGCCCGCCGCGGCCCGGCCGCGCCCGCCGACCGGCGGCCGGCGCCGCAGCTCGGCGCGCGCGGCCGGCGGCTCGCCGCGCTCAGTCGACCCGGCGAGCGCTCGCGCGGCGGCCGCGGCACCGCCTTCGTGCCCGGCCTGCCGGATCTCGCCGCCTTTCCCTTCGACGTCTGGGGCCGCCTGCTCGGGCGCTTCTGGCGGCATCCGCCGGCGCGGCTGGCGCGCCACGGCGACTGCGCCGGCGACCCGGCGCTGCGTGCGGCCATCGCCGACTACCTGCGCACGGTGCGGGCGCTGGCGGTCGAGCCCGAGCAGGTCTTCGTGACCTCCGGTGCGCAGCAGGGCGTCGATCTCGCGGCGCGCCTGCTGCTCGACGCGGGCGACCGGGTCTGGCTCGAGGATCCCGGCTACGTCGGCCTGCGCGGCCCGCTGCTCGCGGCGGGTGCGACGCCGGTGCCGCTGGCGGTCGACGGCGAGGGGCTGTGCGTGGCGGACGGGCGCGCGGCCGACCGGCGCGACGGTGCCGCCGCACGCATGGCCGTCGTCTCACCCTCGCACCAGTACCCCCTGGGTGTCGTCATGTCGCTGGCGCGGCGCCTGGAGCTGCTAGGCTGGGCGCGCGAGGCCGGCGCCTGGATCCTGGAGGACGACTACGACAGCGAGTTCCGCTACGCCGGACGGCCGCTCGCGGCGCTGCAGGGCCTCGACGCCGGCGGCGGGCGAGTCGTCTACCTGGGCAGCTTCTCAAAGGTGCTCTTCCCCTCGCTGCGGATCGGCTACCTGGTCGTGCCACCCGGGCTGGTCGAGCCGTTCCGCGCCGCGCGCGCGGCGCTCGAGGACCATCCGGCGGCGACCGCGCAGCCGGCGCTCGCCGCCTTCATCGCCGAGGGTCACTTCGCGGCCCACGTGCGGCGCATGCGGGCGCTCTACCAGGCCCGGCAGCAGGCGCTGCTGGCGGCGGCGGGCCGGCAGCTCGAGGGGCTCCTGCTGCTGCGCCCGGACGAAGCCGGGATGCATCTGGTCGCCGACCTGACGCCCGCCCTGGCGGCACGCCTCACCGACCTCGAGGCGAGTGAGCGGGCAGCCGCTGCGGGGCTCGTCGCGCCGCCGCTGTCGGCCTATCGCTTCGCCGAGGGGGCGCGGGTCGGGGCGCCGAGCCGCCAGGGTCTGCTCCTCGGCTACGCGGCCGTACCAGAAGGCGAGATGGAGCGCGCGGTCGCCGGTCTGGCGCGCGCGCTGCGCTGACGGGAAAGATCACCGTCTGCTGGAGCGCCGAGGGGCGCGGCCAAGTGTTTCAGCACTGATCGCTCGCCCTTCCCGGTCTCACCCGAGCCGGCAAGTCGTGGTCGCTACTTCAGCGGGTTCTGCTGTCGTCTCTGCTGCTGAAGATGGAAACAACTTGATACACTCGATTCTCCTAACTTGATCGGAAGTATCAAAAATGGGTGGAACGCCTCCAAAGACTTGCCGTTAAGCAGGTTACACAAGCAGGCCCGGACCTGCAGATTTTTCCAGGATGGAGGACGACCATGAAGCGTTTCACTCCCTATGGCCTGACGGCCGCCCTGTTGCTCGGCACGGCCAGCGTGGCCCTCGCCGCCGGCAGCGGTACGAATCAGACCGGCCAGACCGGCGCCCAGGTCGAGTCCGGCTCGATGACCGGCACCACCGGCAACGCCGGCATCCAGGGCACCAACCAGAGCACCAACCAGGGCGCCACCGGTCAGGCCGCGACCGAAAGCCAAGGCAGTGCAGGCAGCCAGGGCAGTGCAGGCAGCCAGGATGGCAGCAACAGCTCGATGACCGGCACCACCGGCAACGCCGGCATCCAGGGCACTAACCAGGGCACCAACCAGAGCACCAACCAGGGCGCCACGGGTCAGGCCGCGACCGGAAGCCAGGGCAGTGCAGGCAGCCAGGGTGGCAGCAACAGCTCGATGACCGGCACCACTGGCAATGCCGGGATTCAGGGCACCAACCAGGGCCAGGGCGAGGCGATGTCCGAGGCGGAGATCCGCGCCGGGCTCGAGCGGCAGGGCTACGAGAACATCCAGAACCTGTCCGCCAACGGCGACCGCTACACCGCCAAGGCGCTTCGCGACGGCAAGCCCGTCGAGATCGAAATCGACCGCCAGTACGGATCGGTGGTCGAGGAGCGCCAGACCGACGGCTGACGGCTCCGGCCTTCAGGTGCCTCGACGACTCGAGGCGAAGTCGAAGCGAGCCCCCATGGCCCCGGCCGTGGGGGTTTTCGCATTCCCGGGTTTCGCCCTGTCGGAGGGAAAGCTAGCGGACCCGGTCTTCCCCGAGCTCGGCCTCCAGATAGTCGAGAACCTGGGTCTCGGTCTCCGGGTCGAGCTCGGCCATCCCCTGCTCCTCGACCATCCAGACCAGGAGTTTCTGCCAGCGGGTCCGGCTGAGGCCCTGCTGGGCCACCAGCTTCGCCGAGTGGCAGCCGGAGCAGAGCGCGAAGACCAGCTCGCGGTGCTCGCCCGGCGGCAGGTTTTCCCACTCCTCGTCCTGCGCCGCCGCAGGCTGCGCGAAGATCAGCGGGGCGAGAGAGAGGCAGGCGAACAGGAAGGCGGGCAGCGCTAGGACGCGGAGAGCGGTCAAGACGGGCTCCGTTGTGCGGTAATGCGGCGCGACTGCAGGCAGGCGGACGCCATGGTGACGGCGGGGGGGGGGCCCCCGCAGCCCCCCCCCCGGGGCTCAGGCCACGCGCACCGCGATCCGGTGCATCGAGTTGTTGAGGTAGCCCTTGGGGTTCCAGGCGATCGCGAAGGGCTGGCTGACGCCCTTGTCGCTGGTCGCCCGCGCCCAGACCTCGTAGTAGCCGGTCGTCGGGAAGGACACCTCGGTCCGCCAGTGCTGCCAGGCGTAGGGATTGGCGGGATCCTCCAGCTCGGCCTCGATCCAGGTCGCGCCGAAGTCGTTGGTGACTTGGACCGCCGCGATCCGGTCGTCGCCGGCCCAGGCGTGGCCGCGGACCTCGAGCGTCCGCTCACCGATCTCCAGGCCGGTTTCCGGCGAGGTGATCAAGGACTTGACCGGCATCGCCTCGATGATCACGAAGTCGTCCTCCGGCACCTCTTCGCCCGCGGCGACGGGATGGCCGGGGACCCGGTAGGAGGAGCCTCCCATCTTGGGGCCGTCGTGCACCACGTCGCGCACCTGGACGCGGGTCAGCCACTTCTGCGAGCAGGAGCCCGGCCAGCCGGGAATGACCAGTCGCAGCGGCGCGCCGTTCATCGGATGGATGTCCTGGCCGTTCATGGCGAAGGCGATCAGGTTGTTGGGGTCCATCGCCTTTTCGATCGGCACGCCGCGCGAGATCGGCAGCTTCTCCGGGTCGCCCGAGAGGTGGCCGTCGGCGCCGTAGTGGCCGGTGTAGACGGCGCTGTCCTTGACGCCGGCCGCCTTCAGCACGTCGGCCAGGCGCACGCCGGTCCACTCCGAGGCGCCGACCGCGCCGTATGTCCACTGGTTTCCCGAGGCCGGGGGGTCGAAGAAGGCGCGGCCGTTGCCGCCGCACTCCAGGGTCAGCTGCGCGGTCACCACTTCGAACTGTGACTTCAGCTCATCGATCGACAGCTCCAGCGGCTTGTCGACCTCGCCGTCGACGGTCACGGTCCAGCCGTCCGGGCTGGTGTCCTCCGGCACGCTGCCGTTGTTGCGGATGAAGTGGCGCTCGATCGGCGTGATCCGGTCGTCGAGCAGGTGCGCCGGCGTCTCCGCGTTCATCGGCCGGTCGTTGTAGACGATCAGGCCGTCCTTGCCCGGGATCGCTCCGGTGTCGGCCAGGGCCAGCGGAATGAACCCCGAGGGCATGTTGCGGTGGAAGGGGATCGCCGCGCCGACCGCGGCCGAGAGCGCCGCCAGCCCGGCGCCGCGCAGGAAGCCCCGCCGGTCCGGAAAGGGCACCCGCCCGAACAGCCGCCGGTCGGCCGCCTCCGGATCCTGCGCGTAGAGCTCGAAGAGGCCGCGTTCCTTGCGGCTGCTACCATCGGGCATGTCGTTCCTCCCTCTCGGTTGAAGCGGATTGTCGTGCCGCCTGTAGGTAAGACGGGGAAGGGGAGGGTTTTATTCCATCGTTTCGTGCAGATTCCGCCGCCCCGCGCTCCCACGCCCTCGACGACGCTCGGGACGAAGCAGAGGGAGGTGCGGCGGCCTCGCACCGTCGCGGCTCGCACCTCCCTCTGCTTCGCCCTGAGCCTGTCGAAGGGCGTGGGAGACAGCTCCCGGCGGGTTCAGGCGCGGCGGGCTCAGGCGCGGCAGGGCTCGCTGCGGCGCCGGGAGTCGGCGAGACGCGTGCGCGCCGGCTCGTCG
>NZ_JBBDQW010000010.1:0-58635 GCF_040905785.1 Tistlia sp. | reverse complement strand
CTTCGCGATCCGCGAGGGCGGCCGCACCGTCGGCGCCGGCGTCGTCGCCAGCATCATCGAGTAGGAAAGGACCGGTCGCAGGACACCGGGTCGGCTTCGGCCGGCCCCCTCGTTCTGTCAGACGGATACGGCGAACCATGGACAGCCAGAACATTCGAATCCGCCTCAAGGCGTTCGATCACCGGGTCCTCGACCAGTCGACCGGCGAGATCGTCAACACGGCCAAGCGCACCGGCGCCCAGGTTCGCGGACCGATTCCGCTGCCGACGCGCATCGAGAAGTTCACGGTGAACCGCTCACCGCACATCGACAAGAAGAGCCGCGAGCAGTTCGAAATCCGCACCCACAAGCGGCTGCTCGACATCGTCGACCCGACGCCGCAGACCGTGGACGCGCTGATGAAGCTCGACCTCGCCTCCGGCGTCGATGTCGAGATCAAGTTGAAGGGCTGAGGACGATGCGTACCGGTCTCATCGCCAAGAAGCTGGGCATGACGCGCGTGTTCGACGCCGAGGGTGCGCACGTGCCCGTCACCGTCCTGCACGTCGATGCCTGCCAGGTCGTCGCCCAGCGGACGACGGACAAGGATGGCTACACCGCGCTGCAGCTCGGCGCCGGCACCGCCAAGGTGAAGCGCGTCTCCAAGCCGGAGCGCGAGCGCTTCGCCAAGGCCAAGGTCACGCCGAAGACGAAGCTCGCGGAGTTCCGGGTTTCCGAGGACGCGCTGGTCGAGGTCGGCGCGGAGCTGTCGGCAGGCCATTTCCTCGCCGGCCAGCCGATCGACGTCACCGCGACGACGATCGGCAAGGGCTTCGCCGGCGTCATGAAGCGCCACAACTTCGCCGGCCTGCGCGCCAGCCACGGCGTCTCGATCTCGCACCGCAGCCACGGCTCGACCGGCAACAACCAGGATCCCGGCAAGGTCTTCAAGAACAAGAAGATGGCCGGCCACATGGGCGCCACCCAGGTGACCACGCAGAACCTGACGGTCCATGCCACCGACGCCGGTCGCGGCCTGATCCTGGTGCGCGGCGCGGTGCCCGGCGCCGAGGGCGGCTGGGTGCTGGTTCGCGACGCCGTCAAGCGCAAGCTGCCGGAGGAGCTTCCCTTCCCGGCGGCGCTGATCGAGGCCGCGGCTGCCGCGGCCGCCGGATCCACCGCGCCGGCCGAAGCCGCGCCCGAGGCGAGCGCTGCCGAAGCGACCGCCTCCGAGGCGCCGGCGACGACCGAGCAGAACGAGGAGCAGTGACCATGAAGCATCCGGTCACCACGCTCGACAACAAGGCCGCCGGCGAGATCGAGCTCGACGAGACGGTGTTCGGGCTCGAGCCGCGCGGCGACCTGCTGGCACGCGTCGTCCACTGGCAGCTCGCCAAGCGGCGCGCCGGCACCCACAAGGTGAAGTCGCGCGGCGAGGTTTCGGGCACCTCCAAGAAGGCCTTCAACCAGAAGGGCGGCGGCCGCGCCCGGCGCGGCAACCTGAAGACCAACATCCTGCGCGGCGGCGGCGTCGCCCACGGCCCGGTGCCGCGGTCCCACGCCTACGACCTGCCGCGCAAGGTCCGCAAGCTGGCGCTCAAGACGGCGCTCTCGTCCAAGCTGGCCGACGGCAAGCTGACGGTGGTCGATTCGGTGACGCTCGACAGCCACAAGACGAAGGCGCTGGTCGAGAAGCTGGCCGCGCTCGGCTGGAGCAACACGCTGATCATCGACGGTGCCGCCGTCGAGGAGACCTTCTCCCGCGCGGCGCGCAACATTCCGCTCGTGGACGTGCTGCCGCAGATCGGCGCCAACGTCTACGACATCCTGCGGCGCGATCAGCTGGTGCTGACCAAGGCCGCGGTCGAAGCGCTGGAGGCACGACTGAAATGAGCCGGGGACGTCCGCGCAAGGCAGTAGAGAACAAGGTCTCTTCGGAGCGCATGTTCGAGGTGATCCGTCGCCCGATCATCACCGAGAAGTCGACCCGGGGCTCGGAGCACAACCAGGTGACCTTCGAGGTCGCCCTGGACGCCAGCAAGCCCGAGATCAAGACGGCGGTCGAGAGCCTGTTCAAGGTCAAGGTGATGGCGGTGAACACGCTACGCCAGAAGGGCAAGGCCAAGCGCTTCCGCGGCCGGCCGGGCACGCGCAGCGACTACAAGAAGGCAATGGTGACGCTCGAAGAGGGTCACTCGATCGACGTGACCACGGGGGTCTGACGCCATGGCGTTGAAACAGTACAATCCGACGACGCCGGGCCAGCGCCAGCTGGTGACGGTCGACCGTTCGGCGCTCTGGAAAGGCAAGCCGGTCAAGAAGCTGACCGAGGGCCTGAGCAAGTCGGGCGGCCGCAACAACCAGGGCCACATGACCGCCCGCCGGCGTGGCGGCGGCCACAAGCGGACCTATCGCATCGTCGACTTCAAGCGGCGCAAGTACGACGTCGCCGGAACGGTCGAGCGGCTCGAGTACGATCCGAACCGGACCGCCTTCATCGCGCTGATCCGCTACGAGGACGGCGAGCTGGCCTACATCCTGGCGCCGCAGCGCCTCGGCGTCGGCGACCAGGTGGTGGCGGCCGAGAAGGCCGACATCAAGCCGGGCAACGCCATGCCGCTGCGCTCGATCCCGGTCGGCACGATCGTCCATAACGTCGAGATGAAGCCGGCCAAGGGCGGCCAGATCGCCCGCTCCGCCGGCGCCTACGTCCAGATCGTCGGCCGCGACTCAGGCTACGCCCTGCTGCGCCTGTCCTCCGGCGAGGTCCGCATGGTCCGCGCCGAGTGCATGGCGACGATCGGCGCGGTCTCCAACGCCGACCAGCAGAACATCAACCTGGGCAAGGCCGGCCGCTCGCGCTGGCTGGGCCGCCGCCCCTCGGTGCGCGGCGTCGCGATGAACCCGGTCGATCATCCGCACGGCGGCGGCGAGGGCCGCACCTCCGGCGGTCGCCATCCGGTGACGCCGTGGGGCAAGCCGACCAAGGGCGCGCGTACGCGCAAGAACAAGAAGACCGACAGGCTGATCGTCCGCCGTCGGCACGCGAAGAAGTAGGATCTGAGCCATGTCGCGCTCCGTATGGAAGGGCCCGTTCGTCGACGGCTTTCTGCTGAAGAAGGCCGAGAAGGCGCGCGAGTCGGGTCGCAACGAGATCATCCGGACCTGGTCGCGCCGCTCGACCATCATGCCGCAGTTCATCGGCCTGACGTTCGGCGTGCACAACGGGCAGAAGTTCATTCCGGTGCTCGTGAACGAGAACATGATCGGCCACAAGTTCGGCGAGTTCTCGCCGACGCGGACGTTCCACGGTCACGCCGCCGACAAGAAGGCGAAGCGAGGGTAAGCCGATGAGCAAGCCGAAGACCGAACGGTCCCTGCCGGACAACGAAGCGATGGCCGTGGCGACGCAGCTGCGCACCAGCCCGCGCAAGCTGAACCTCGTCGCCGGCCTGATCCGCGGGCTCTCCGCGGACCGGGCGCTGGCCGAGCTGGAGTTCAGCAAGCGTCGCATCGCCCGCGACGTGCGCAAGGTGCTGCAGTCGGCGATCGCCAACGCCGAGAACAACCACCAGCTCGACGTCGATCGGCTCTATGTCGCCGAGGCGAGCGTCGGCAAGTCGCTGGTCATGCGCCGCTTCCGCCCCCGGGCGCGCGGCCGTGTCGGGCGGATCGAGAAGCCATGGGCGCGTCTGCGCGTGGTCGTGCGCGAACGTGAGGAGAACGTCTGATCATGGGCCAGAAAGTCAATCCGATCGGCCTGCGCCTCGGCATCAACCGGACCTGGGACAGTCGCTGGTTCGCCGACAAGGGCTACGGCGCGCTGCTGCACGAGGACCTGCGCCTGCGCAAGTTCCTGCAGGACCGCCTGAAGCAGGCCGGCATCTCGCGCATCATCATCGAGCGGCCGGCCAAGCGGGCCCGGGTGACCATCCACACCGCCCGTCCGGGCGTGGTCATCGGCAAGAAGGGCGCGGACATCGAGAAGCTGCGCGTCGACCTGCAGAAGATGACCGGTGGCGACGTCCACCTGAACATCGTCGAGGTCCGCAAACCCGAGATCGACGCCAAGCTGATCGCCGACAACATCGCGCAGCAGCTGGAGCGCCGCGTCGCCTTCCGCCGCGCCATGAAGCGCGCCGTGCAGTCGGCCATGCGCCTGGGCGCCCAGGGCATCCGGATCAACTGCTCCGGCCGTCTCGGCGGCGCCGAGATCGCGCGCATGGAGTGGTACCGCGAGGGCCGGGTGCCGCTGCACACGCTGCGCGCCGACATCGACTACGGCGAGACCACCGCGGTGACCACCTACGGGACCTGCGGCGTCAAGGTCTGGGTGTTCAAGGGCGAGATCCTCGCCCATGACCCGATGGCGCAGGAGCGCCGCGCCAGCGAGATGCAGACCGGCCCGGCGCCGCGCGCCTGATCCGGACGATAGGGAAGAGTAGGGAAACGGAACGATGCTGCAGCCGAAGCGCACCAAATACCGCAAGCAGCACAAGGGGCGCATCCATGGCCAGGCCAAGGGTGGCACCCAGCTGGACTTCGGGGCCTACGGCCTGAAGGCGCTCGAGCCCGGCCGCATCTCGTCGCGCCAGATCGAGGCCGCGCGCCGCGCCATCACGCGTCGCATGAAGCGCGTCGGCAAGCTGTGGATCCGGATCTTCCCGGACGTGCCGGTCACCTCGAAGCCGGCCGAGGTCCGCCAGGGCAAGGGCAAGGGCAGCGTCGAGTGGTGGGCGGCCCGCGTGAAGCCGGGCCGGGTGATGTTCGAGCTCGACGGCGTCAACGCCGAGATCGCTCGCGACGCCTTCCGGCTGGCTTCCGCCAAGCTGCCGATCCAGACCAAGTTCATCGCCCGCCTGGGCGAGGAGGGGTGAGCCGATGAAGGCCGCAGACGTCCGTACCAAGTCCGAAGACGAGCTCAAGGAGCAGCTGCTGTCGCTGCGCAAGGAAGCCTTCAACCTGCGCTTCCAGAAGGCCAGCGGCCAGCTTGAGAACACCGCGCGCGCTCGCCTGGTCCGGCGGGACATCGCGCGCATCAAGACCGTGCTGCGCCAGAAGACGCAGCCCGCCGTTCAGGAGTCGTGAGCCGATGCCGCGTCGTATTCTCCAAGGGGTCGTGGTCAGCAACAAGGCTGACAAGACCGTCAGCGTCCAGGTGACGCGGCGCGTCATGCACCCGCTGTACAAGAAGTTCATCCGCCGCTCGAAGAAGTACCACGCCCACGATGGCGAGAACGCCTGCAAGATCGGCGACGTGGTGCGGATTCGCGAGTGCCGGCCGATCTCCAAGACCAAGTGCTGGGAGGTGGTGACCGACGAGGCCGCCGCCGGCGCCCAGAACGCCGCCGGCTAAGGATAGCGCGTCATGATCCAGATGCAGTCCAATCTCGAGGTCGCCGACAACTCCGGCGCGCGGCGTGTCCAGTGCATCAAGGTGCTGGGCGGCTCGAAGCGCCGCTTTGCCGGCATCGGCGACGTCATCGTCGTCTCCGTGAAGGAGGCGATTCCGCGGGGCCGGGTGAAGAAGGGCGACGTGCTGCGCGCCGTGATCGTGCGCACCGCCAAGGACATCCGCCGCAACGACGGCACGTCGATCCGCTTCGACGGCAATGCCGCCGTCCTGATCAACAAGCAGGGCGAGCCGATCGGGACCCGTATCTTCGGCCCGGTGACCCGCGAGCTGCGCGCCAAGAAGTTCATGAAGATCATCTCCTTGGCGCCCGAGGTGCTGTGATGAAGAAGTTCAAGATCCGCAAGGGCGACCGCGTGGTCGTCACGACCGGCAAGGACCGGGGCAAGGCCGGCGACGTGCTGCGCGTGCTGCGCAAGGACGAGCGCGTGCTCGTCCAGGGCGTCAACCTGGTCAAGAAGCACCAGCGTCAGTCCGCCCGGCAGGAGGGCGGCATCGTCGAGATCGAGGCGCCGGTCCATATTTCCAACGTGGCCCACGTCGATCCGAACGACGGCAAGGCGACTCGCGTCGGCTGGAAGGTGCTGGAGGACGGCCGCAAGGTCCGCTTCTCGCGCCGGACCGGCGAGACGATCGACCGCTGAGGGTGAGGACGAGGACGAGAACGATGGCGGCCCGTTTGAAGGAACACTACGAGACGGTCGTGAAGCCGAAGCTCAAGAAGGAGCAGAGCTACGCGAACGATCTGCAGGTGCCGCGCCTGGAGAAGATCGTCATCAACATGGGCGTCGGCGAGGCAGTCGCCGACTCCAAGAAGCTGACGACCGCTGTGGGCGAGCTGACGCTGATCGCCGGCCAGAAGCCGGTGACCACGCGCGCCAAGAACTCGATCGCCGGCTTCAAGCTGCGCGAGGGCATGGCGATCGGCTGCAAGGTGACGCTGCGGCGCGAGCGCATGTACGAGTTCCTGGACCGGCTGGTGAACATCGCCCTGCCGCGCGTCCGAGACTTTCGGGGGCTCAACGGCAAGTCCTTCGACGGCCACGGCAACTATGCCATGGGCCTGAAGGAGCAGCTGGTGTTCCCCGAGATCGAGTACGACAAGATCGAGGACGTCCGCGGCATGGACATCATCATCTGCACCACGGCCAAGACCGACGCAGAAGCGAAGGCCTTGCTGACCGAGTTCGAGCTGCCGTTCCGGATCTGAGCGGCGAAGGGAAAGAGAGCCGATGGCGAAGAAGTCTTCAGTCGAGCGCAACAAGAAGCGCATCAGGATGGCCAAGCGCGATTCCGCCAAGCGGGCGCAGCTGAAGGAGACGGTGCGCGACCGCACGCTGTCTCCGGAGGAGCGCTTCCAGGCGGTGATCTCGCTGGCCGACCTGCCGCGCAACGGCGCGGCGAACCGCGTGCGCAACCGCTGCGAAGTCACCGGTCGCTCCCGGGGCTACTATCGGAAACTCAAGATGTCTCGCATCTCGCTGCGCGATCTGGCTTCCAAGGGCCAGATCCCCGGGATGACGAAGTCGAGCTGGTAAGAGGAGCGGCCCCATGGCGCTTACCGATCCCTTGGGCGATATGCTGACCCGCATCAGAAACGGACAGCAGGCGCGCAAGTCCAAGATCCAGGCCCCTTTCTCGAGGCTTCGCTGCAACGTGCTCGAGGTGCTTCAGCGTGAGGGCTACATCCGTGCCTGGCGCGAGTCCCTCAACGAGCGCGGGCATCCCGTAATCGAGATCGAGCTGAAGTATCACGAGGGCGAGCCCGTGATCCGCGAGATCGCGCGTGTGTCCAAACCGGGCCGCCGCGTCTACTCGCAGATCAAGGAGCTGCCGCGTGTCTACAACGGACTCGGCATCACGATTCTCTCGACCCCGCGTGGGGTGATGGCAGACCACGAGGCCCGCGCCGCCAACGTCGGCGGCGAGATCCTCTGCCAGGTGTTCTAGGGAGCTTCAGGTATGTCGCGCGTAGGTAAGAACCCGGTCGTGGTGCCGAGCGGCGTCGATGTCCAGATCGCCGCCAATCTGGTCACCGCCAAGGGCAAGCTCGGCGAGCTCAGGTTCCAGGCGACCGACGACGTCTCGGTCGAGATGAAGGAAGGCAAGGTCTGGGTGACGCCGAAGGACGACGGCAAGCGGGCCCGCTCGATGTGGGGCACGGCGCGCGCGCAGATCCAGAACCTGGTCAGCGGCGTCTCCGAGGGCTTCACCCGGCGGCTCGAGATCACCGGCGTCGGCTATCGAGCCGCGGTCCAGGGCCAGAACCTGAGCCTGCAGCTAGGCTTCAGCCACGACGTCAACTATCCGATCCCCGAGGGGATCAAGGTGGTCTGCGAGCGCCCGACCTCGATCTCCATCTCCGGCGCCGACAAGCAGGTCGTCGGGCAGATGGCTGCCGAGATCCGCGGCTATCGGCCGCCCGAGCCCTACAAGGGCAAGGGCATCCGCTATTCGGACGAGCAGATCCTGCGCAAGGAAGGTAAGAAGAAGTAATGGCGACGTCTCATCGCGAACTGCGGCTGAAGCGGGCCTACCGGACTCGCGCCAGCCTGCGCAAGAGGGCGGGCGGACGCCTGCGTCTCAGCGTCTTCCGCTCCTCGAAGCACATCTACGCCCAGGTCATCGACGACACCCGCGGCGTCACCCTGGTGACCGCCTCGACCGTCGACAAGGAGTTGAAGGGCAAGCTGAAATCGGGTGCCGACATCGGCGCGGCCGCCGAAGTCGGCAAGCTGGTCGCCGCGCGCGCCAAGCAGCAGGGCGTCGATACGGTGTTCTTCGACCGCGGCGGCTATCTCTATCACGGCCGGGTGCGCGCACTCGCCGACGCCGCCCGTGAGGGCGGCCTGCAGTTCTGATCGGAAGGTAGACAAAGATGGCACGAGGCCAGAGAGACGATCGCGGCGGTGGCCGGGATCGCGAAGACAGCGAGTTCGTCGACAAGCTCGTCGGCATCAACCGCGTCGCCAAGGTGGTGAAGGGCGGTCGGCGCTTCGGCTTCGCCGCTCTGGTCATCGTCGGCGACCAGCGCGGCCGGGTCGGCTTCGGACACGGCAAGGCGCGCGAGGTGCCGGAGGCGATCCGCAAGGCGACCGAGGAGGCCAAGAAGAAGATGGTCCGCGTGCCGCTGCGCGAGGGCCGGACGCTGCACCACGACGTGCGCGGCCACTTCGGCGCCGGCAAGGTCATCCTGCGCATGGCGCCGGTCGGCACCGGCATCATCGCCGGCGGCCCGATGCGGGCGATCTTCGAGTGCCTGGGCATCCACGACGTGGTCGCCAAGTCGCTCGGCACGCAGAATCCCTACAACATGATCCGCGCGACCTTCGACGCCCTGGTGTCGATGCAGAGCCCGCGCGTGGTCGCCCAGCGCCGCGGCAAGAAGGTCTCGGACATCATCGGCAAGCGCGAAGAAGCGCAGCCGGCGACGATGTGATCGGCTGAGGCGAGGAACAGCAGATGGCCGCCAAGAAGAAGGACGCCGGCAAGTCCGGCTCCCAGACCGTGACGGTGCGGCAGATCGCCAGCCCGATCGGTCGCCAGCAGGACCAGCACCAGACCCTCAAGGGCCTGGGCCTGGGCAAGATGAACCGGACCCGCACCCTGGAGGACACGCCTTCGGTGCGCGGCATGATCAACAAGATCCGACACCTGGTCACGGTCGTCGAGGCCTGAGGGCCGGACGATCGACGGGCCAGGGACCGGGCAACGGGGCCTTCGCGGCGCCGGCGGCCCGCACAGCAGCTTTCAAGGACGTGGGACGATGAAGCTCAACGAGATTCGCGACAACCCGGGGGCCCGCAAGGTCGGCAAGCGGCTCGGCCGCGGCATCGGCTCCGGGCTCGGCAAGACCTCGGGCAGCGGCCACAAGGGCCAGAAGGCCCGCTCCGGCGTTGCGGTCAAGGGCTTCGAGGGCGGCCAGATGCCGCTCCACCGTCGCCTGCCGAAGCGCGGCTTCACCAACATCTTCCGCCGCGACTACGTCGAGGTGAATCTCGGCCGTCTGCAGCAGGCCGTCGATGCCGGCAAGCTCGACGCCGGCAAGCCGGTCGATGCCGCCGCGCTGAGGGCCGCCGGCCTGTTCAAATCTTCGCGCGACGGCGTGCGCCTGCTTGCGCAGGGCGAGCTCAAGGCCAAGCTTGAGATCACAGTCTCCGGCGCTTCCAAGGCTGCCGTCGCGGCGGTCGAGAAGGCGGGCGGCAGCGTCACCCTGATCCAGCGGCCCGCCGGGAAGCAGGACAAGACCGAAACAGCCGCCGAAGCCTGATCGGGGCCGGCCGGGAAACGGAGAGCCATGGCCTCAGCCGCCGAGCAGCTAGCCGCAAACTTCAACTTCGGCGCCATCGCCAAGGCGACGGAGCTGAAGCAGCGAATCTGGTTCACCCTGGGTGCGCTCATCGTCTATCGCCTCGGGACCTACATTCCGGTCCCGGGGATCGACGCGCAGATTCTCCAGGACATCTTCCAAAGCCAGGCCGGCGGGATCCTGGGCGTGTTCGACATGTTCTCGGGCGGCAGTCTGGGGCGCATGACGATCTTCGCGCTCTCGATCATGCCGTACATCTCGGCGGCCATCATCATGCAGCTGATGACCGCGGTGTCGCCGACCCTCGCCCAGCTCAAGAAGGAAGGCGAGTCGGGCCGCAAGAAGATCAACCAGTACACCCGCTACGGCACGGTCGTCCTGGCCGCCTTCCAGGCCTACGGCATGGCGGTCGGCCTCGAGCGCATGAACACCTCCGCCGGCGTCTCGGCGGTCATCGATCCGGGCGTGTTCTTCCGGCTGGTCACCGTGATCACGCTGACCGGCGGCACGATGTTCCTGATGTGGCTGGGCGAGCAGATCACCCAGCGCGGCGTCGGCAACGGCATCTCGCTGATCATCTTCGCCGGCATCGTCGCGAACCTGCCGCTCGCCATGGCTCAGCTGTTCGAACTCAGCCGGGTCGGCGAGATCTCCTGGGCCGTGCTGCTGCTGTTCCTGGGCATGGCGATCGCCGTCATCGCCTTCATCGTCTTCATGGAGCGGGCGCAGCGCCGGCTGCTCGTGCAGTACCCCAAGCGCCAGGTCGGCAACCGCATGTTCGGTGGCGAGTCGACGCACCTGCCGCTGAAGCTGAACCCCGCCGGCGTGATCCCGCCGATCTTCGCCTCCTCGCTGCTGCTGATGCCGCTGACCGTGGCAGGCTTCGCCAATAGCGGCGCCGGGCAGCCGGGCTGGCTGTCCTGGGTCACGACCAATCTCGCGCACGGCCAGCCGCTCTACATGGTCGCCTACGTCGCGCTGATCATCTTCTTCGCCTTCTTCTATACCTCGATCGTGTTCAATCCGGTCGACACGGCCGACAACCTGAAGAAGCACGGCGGCTTCATCCCCGGCATCCGTCCGGGCAAGAACACCGCGGACTACATCAACTACGTGCTGATGCGCCTGGTGACGGTGGGCGCGCTCTACCTGGCGCTGGTGTGCCTGCTGCCGGAGTTCCTGATCGCCCAGTACGCGGTGCCCTTCTACTTCGGCGGCACCAGCCTGCTGATCGTGGTCAGCGTGACCATGGACACCGTGGCGCAGGTCCACAGCCACCTGCTGGCGCACCAGTACGAAGGCCTCATCAAGAAGGCCAAGCTGAAGGGGAGAAGGGGATGAACATGATCCTGCTGGGCCCGCCGGGGGCGGGGAAGGGGACGCAGGCCTCGATTCTCGAGGAGCGGCACGGCCTGAAACAGCTCTCGACCGGCGACATGCTGCGCAGCGCGGTCGCCTCGGGCAGCGAGCTGGGCCGCCAGGCCAAGCAGATCATGGAAGACGGGCAGCTGATGCCCGACGACCTGATGATCGAGATGATCTCGCGGCGCATCGACGAGCCCGACTGCCGCAAGGGCTTCATCCTCGACGGCTTTCCCCGCACCGTGCCGCAGGCCGAGTCGCTCGACGAGCTGCTCGAGCAGAAGGGCCTGGCGCTGGAGGCGGTGATCGAGATCAAGGTGCCGGACGAGGCGCTGGTTCGACGCATCGAGACGCGCCGCGCCGAGAGCGCGCGCAACGGCAGCGCGGCGCGCAGCGACGACACGGTCGAGACCCTGAACAAGCGGCTCGCCGTCTATCACGGGCAGACGGCGCCGATCCTGCCCTACTACGAGCGTACCGGCCGGCTGAAGCAGGTCGACGGGCTGGCGCCGATCGAGGAGGTCACCGCGCAGATCGAGGAGGTCCTCGGCGTTGCGGTGAAAGGCTGACGAGACACCGGCCGCGGGGCTTGACGCAGACTTGCGCAACCCTATAATCCGCGCTCCCTGGCGCGGAGGTTGCGGGCCGGGTGGATCGCTGTTGCCTCTATGCAAGATTTGGTAAGCGGATAGGAGACCACGGACGTGGCGCGTATCGCTGGTGTGAACATTCCGACGGGCAAGCGCGTGCCGATTGCGCTGACCTACATCCACGGCATCGGCCCGGCGAAAGCCAAGGAGATCTGCGGCAAGGTCGGGATTCCGGACGGCCGCCGCGTCCACGAGCTGACCGACGACGAGGTCGTGCGCATCCGCGAGACCATCGACCGCGACTACTCGGTCGAAGGCGACCTGCGTCGAGAGGTCGCGATGAACATCAAGCGCCTGATGGACCTCGGCTGCTACCGCGGCCTGCGGCACCGCAAGGGGCTGCCGGTGCGTGGGCAGCGCACCCATACGAACTCGCGGACTCGCAAGGGCAAGGCCGTGCCGATCGCCGGCAAGAAGAAGGCGACGCGCTAGTCGCCGACCGCTCAACCGTCAAAGAACGAGAACGCTAGGATCATGGCCAAGCCGCAGACGCGCATTCGCCGCCGCGAGCGCAAGAACATCACGAGCGCGATCGCGCACGTGAACTCCTCCTTCAACAACACGGTGATCACGATCACCGACGTGCAGGGCAATGCGATCTCCTGGTCGTCGGCTGGCAGCCAGGGCTTCAAGGGCTCGCGCAAGTCGACGCCCTATGCCGCCCAGCTCGCCGCCGAATCGGCGGGCCGCAAGGCCCAGGAGCACGGCGTGCGTACCCTCGAGGTCCAGGTCAAGGGGCCGGGCTCGGGCCGCGAGTCGGCGCTGCGCGCGCTGCAGTCAGTCGGCTTCCAGATCACCGCGATCAAGGACGTCACGCCGATCCCGCACAACGGCTGCCGTCCGCCGAAGCGCCGCCGGGTCTGATCCCAGGCGCCCGACCTTAAGTCACCGCGCCCCGACCGCTGCATGGGGACCGGCGCGTGAGCAACGCCGGTTCCGGGACAGGACGGGGCGCTTGAAGCCGACAGGGGCGGCGGCCGTGGTAGGCCGCCGGCCCATCGTCGTTTCATGAACCCGCTCGACAAGCGTGAGGCCACCCCCGTGCTACAGAAGAATTGGACCGACCTGATCAAGCCGAACAAGCTCGACATCCAGGAAGGTGACGATCCCAAGCGCTTCGCCAAGGTCGTCGCCGAGCCGCTCGAGCGCGGCTTCGGCCTGACCCTCGGCAACGCGCTGCGCCGCGTGCTGCTGTCGTCCCTGCAGGGTGCGGCGATCACCGCCATCCAGATCGACGGCGTGCTGCACGAGTTCTCCTCGATCCCCGGCGTGCGCGAGGACGTCACCGACGTCGTCCTCAACGTCAAGTCGATCGCTCTGCGCATGCACGGCGACGGTCCGAAGCGGATGCGCCTGCGCGCCTTCGGTCCGGGCGAGGTGACGGCGGCACAGATCGAGACCGGCCCGGACATCGAGGTCATGAACCAGGACCTGGTGATCTGCACCCTCGACGACGGCGCGCGCATCGACATGGAGCTGACCGTCGCCACCGGCAAGGGCTACGTGCCCGGCTCGCAGAACCGCCCGGAGGACGCGCCGATCGGCCTGATCCCGGTCGACTCCCTGTTCAGCCCGGTGCGCCGCGTCGCCTACAAGGTCGAGAACACCCGTGTCGGCCAGGTCACCGACTACGACAAGCTGACCATGGACATCGAGACCAACGGCGCGATCACCCCGGACGACTCGGTCGCGCTGGCCGCGCGCATCCTGCAGGACCAGCTGCAGCTCTTCATCAACTTCGAGGAGCCGACGGTCCGCGAGAGCGCCGAGGAACGCGCCGAGCCGCCGTTCAACAAGAACCTGCTGCGCAAGGTCGACGAGCTCGAGCTTTCCGTGCGCTCGGCCAACTGCCTGAAGAACGACAACATCGTCTACATCGGCGATCTCGTGCAGAAGACCGAGGCCGAGATGCTGCGGACCCCGAACTTCGGCCGCAAGTCCCTGAACGAGATCAAGGACGTGCTGCAGCAGATGGGCCTGCACCTGGGCATGGAGATCAGCAACTGGCCGCCCGAGAACATCGAGGAGCTGGCCAAGAAGCTGGAAGAGCCCTACTGAGGCTGAGTTGCGGGGGGCGCCGGCGGCGCCTCCCTTCCGATCTGGGCCATACGGGCCCGTCCCGGCCGTTCCGGACAAAGGGCGGCGGGCTGGACAATCGGTCTCGGGCTCCGAGGCCAGGATGAACAGGAGACAGGCGCCATGCGTCACGGCAACGGCCACCGCAAGCTCAACCGCACACCGGCTCACCGCAAGTCGTTGCTGGCCAACATGGCGACGTCGCTGATCGAGCACGAGCAGATCGTCACGACGCTGCCGAAGGCCAAGGAGCTGCGCCGCGTCGTCGATCGCCTGATCACCCTGGGCAAGAGCGGCTCGCTGCACAACCGGCGCCAGGCCGCCATCTCGGTGCGCAACAACGTGATGGTCCAGAAGCTGTTCGGCGAGCTGGCCGAGCGCTACAAGGAGCGCAACGGCGGCTACACGCGCGTGCTCAAGGCCGGCTTCCGCCACGGCGACATGGCGCCGCTCGCGGTCATCGAGCTGGTCGACCGCAACCCCGAGGCCAAGGGCGCCGCCGACAAGGCGCGCCACGAGGCCGAGCGGGCCGAGGTTGGCGAGACCGAGGAGTAGGCTCCCGCCGCTTCCCCAGGCGCGTCCGAAGGCCCCGCTCCGGCGGGGCCTTCCGCGTTTCGGGCCCGCGGTCGGCGGGGCCGGGCTTCCGGGTCGCCCGGTCGTCATCCCGGGCGCGAGAGAGCGCGGGCGTGGGCCCGCTGGCGTTGCCGCCACGGCGCTTGCGTGGTTCGACAGGCTCACCACGAAGCGAGGGCAAGGCCGGGTCGGTGTCGGGCCGCACCGGGCGCCGGGTCGCGCTTCATGGTGAGCCTGTCGAGCCATGGGGCGCGAGAGAGCGGGCGTGGACCCGCTGGCGTCGCCGCCACGGCGCTTGCGTGGTTCGACAGGCTCACCACGAAGCGACGGGGAAGGCCGGGACGGCGTCACGTCGCTCTAGGAAACCTTCACCGTGATCTCGCCGACGCCCTCGACGGTGGCGACCATGACGTCGCCCGGCACGACCGGGCCGACGCCCGCCGGCGTGCCGGTGAAGATCAGGTCGCCCGGCTTCAGCTCGAACAGCGCCGAGAGGTGCTCGATGGTCTCGGGAACCGACCAGATCAGCTCCGAGAGGTCGCCGGTCTGGCGGGCCTCGCCGTTGACCGTGAGCGAGATCCTGCCGCTCTTAGGGTGGCCGATCCGGGCCGCTGGCTGCAGCTCGCCGCAGGGCGCGGAGGCGTCGAAGGCCTTGCCGGCCTCCCAGGGGCGGCCCGCCTTCTTCATCGCGCCCTGCAGGTCCCGGCGGGTCATGTCGAGGCCGACGGCATAACCGTAGATCAGGTCCAGCGCCCGGTCCTTCGCGACCTCCTTGCCGCCCTTGCCGAGCGCCACCACCAGCTCGACCTCGTGATGCACGTTCTCCGACTGCGTCGGGTAGGGGAAGCCCTCGGCCTCGCTGCGCAGCGCGTCGGCGGGCTTCATGAAGAAGAAGGGCGGCTCGCGGTCGGGGTCGAAGCCCATCTCGCGGGCGTGCTCGGCGTAGTTCCGGCCGACGCAGAAGATCCGCCGGACGGGAAAGCGGTCGCCGCTGTCGGCGACGGCGAGCGACGGCTGTTCCCAGGTGGCGATGACGGTACCCATTGGCTGACTTCCTCCGCTTGATCCAGAGCCTCCGGCCGGTGGGGGCCGCGGGCCCCTCTGGTAGCCGCTGGCTCCGGCCGCGACAAGAGCCGCGTCCTGCAAGAGGGTGCGCGGCGGTGGACAGCACCCGCGATACGGATAAAGCAATATCAGTAATCGCGGCGATCTGTTGAATTTTACATTTATTGTTTATTGCAATTTCTGGACGCATGAGAATACAACGCAAAATATAATAAGGAACCATTGAAACGCGTTAACACTTTCACAAGTCGCGGATGATAGAACAGCTATGTGGCGAGCTCCGGAGTCCGGAGGCGCCGAACCAGACCAATGGGAGCGGGCATGGCGTCGGACAGCAGGAAGTCTTTCTCGAACATCAGGGTGACGCAGCCGATCCTCGACCGCCTGGCGGAGCTCCACAGCCGCTTCCTCAGGGGCCAGCGCAACGGCGTGCGCTGCATGCTCTACGACTGCGATCTCTCCGGGCTCAACTTCGCCGGCCTCAACCTCACCGACAGCGAGATGACCGGCTGCAACTTCACCGGCGCCCGCCTGGTCGACGCCAAGTTCGGCCAGGCCCGCCTGTTCGGCGCCCGCTTCGACGACGCCGACATGACCCGCACCGACTTCGAGCGCGCCGACCTGCGCGGCTCGACCTTCGAGCGGGCCGACCTGTCGGGCGCACTGCTGACCGGCGCCGACCTGCGGGACAACGCCGTCCTCGACGAGAATGGCGGGCGCGAGCAGTCCTCGACCTTCAAGCGCGCCGTGCTGCGCGGGACCAACATGAAGCAGGCGCGCCTGAAGAACGCCGACTTCTCCAGCGCCGTGCTCGACCGCGTCGACCTGACCGGCGCCGACCTGCGCGAGGCGGCCTTCAACGGAGCCGAGTTCCGCAACACCACGATGGAGGGCGCGCGCCTGGAGCAGACCGACCTGCGCGGCGCCTCCTTCGAGGGCATGGACAAGAGCCTGTTCGAGAACTCCCTGGCGATCACCGCGAACGCCACGCGAGCGACCCCAGAGTTCCTGGCCAAGGCGCTGGGCGAGCATAAGCAGTGGGTGCTGAGCGGCGGTCGGGAAGGGCGCAAGGCCGACTTCAAGGGGCTCGATCTGGCCGAGCGCGACCTTTCCGGCAGCTTCCTGGCGGCGGCCGACCTGTCGTTCTGCCTGCTGAGCGGGGCGAAGTTGCGCGGCGCCGTGCTGGCCGCCGCCGACCTGCGCAGCGCCAATCTGCTGCGCGCCGACCTCTCCGGCGCCGACCTGCGGGGCGCCGACCTGCGCGAGACCAACCTGCGCGATGCCGACCTCAGGGACACCAGGACCGGCCAGCTCGACAACGTCAACCTCTTCACCCGGCTCGCCGAGGCGGAAGCCGTCGACGCCTGAGGCACGCTGCGGGGCAGCGGCCTTTCGGCGCGCCGGCGCCAGGCGGCTTGATCCGCGGGGCGCCGAGGGTCATCTTGCCGGCATGTCCCGCCTCGCCGTCCGTCTCGCCTTCGGCTTCCTGCTCGCCGGCGCCATCCAGCCGGCTGCCGCGGTCGAGCGCGTGGTGCCGCAGAGCCAGGGCCAGCTCCAGCTGTCCTTCGCGCCGGTCGTGCGCCAGACGGCGCCGGCCGTGGTCAACATCTACGCCCAGCGGATGGTCCGCCAGCCGGTCTCGCCGCTGTTCAACGACCCCTTCTTCAAGCGCTTCTTCGGCGACACCTTCGGCGGCGGGCCGACCCGGCAGCGCCAGCAGCAGTCGCTGGGCTCGGGCGTGATCGTCGACCCCGACGGGCTGGTCGTGACCAATCACCACGTCGTCGCCGGCGCGGACGAGATCCGCGTCGTGCTGAACGACCGGCGCGAGCTCGACGCCACCGTGCTGCTCAGCGATGAGCGCACGGACCTGGCGGTGCTCAAGCTCGAGGGCCAGTACAGCGCCTTGCCCTTCCTCGAGACCAGCCCCTCGGAGCGCCTCGAGGTCGGCGACCTGGTGCTGGCGATCGGCAATCCCTTCGGCGTCGGCCAGACCGTGACCAGCGGCATCGTCTCGGCCCTGGCGCGCACCGGGATCGGGCCGACTGACTTCCGCTCCTTCATCCAGACCGACGCGGCGATCAACCCCGGCAACTCGGGCGGCGCCCTGGTCGGCCTCGACGGCAAGCTGGTCGGCATCAACTCCGCGATCTACACCCGCACCGGCGGCTCCGTCGGCATTGGCTTCGCGATTCCTTCGGAGATGGTCGAGACGGTGATCCACGCCGCTCTCAACGGCGGCACCATCGAGCGGCCCTGGATCGGCTTTCGGACCCAGGAGCTGACGCCTGATCTGGCGCGCGGCTTCGGCCTGGACTCGCCGCGCGGCGTGCTGGTCACCGACGTCTATCCGGGCAGCCCGCCGGCCAACGCCGGCCTCGAGCAGGGCGACCTCATCGTCGCCATGGACGGCCGCGAGATCGACGATCCCGAGGCGCTGACCTTCCGCATCGCGACGCGGCCGATCGGCAGCCCGGCCGAGTTCGAGATCCAGCGCGGCGGCCGGCCGCTGAACCTGCGTTGGCCGATGGAGGTGGCGCCCGAGAACCCGCCCCGCAACGAGACCGTGCTCGATGGACGCCATCCGCTGGCCGGTAGCAAGGTCGTCAACCTCTCGCCGGCGGTGTCCGAGGAGCTCGGCGTCAGTGCCTGGCGCGGCGTCGCGCTCTCGGCCGTGGCGCGCAACGGCGCGGCGCGACGCTACGGCCTGCAGACCGGCGACGTGCTGATCTCGGTCAACGGCCAGCGTGTCGAGAGCGTCGAGGGCCTCGACCGGCTGCTGGCCGGCCAGCAGCGCTGGTCGCTGCTGATCAGCCGGGGCGGCAAACAGCGCCGCCTGGAGATCCTCGGCTAGCATGCCGGACCCAGCGCCCGGCACCGCCCGCCGCCGGCCGAAGGTCACCGCCTGATGTCCAGCGGCGAGCTGTTCGAGGCCCAGGCGCCGCGGCCCCTGGCCGACCGCTTGCGGCCGCGGAGCCTCGAGGAGGTGCTCGGTCAGGACCACCTGATCGGCAAGGAGGGGCCGATCGGGCGCATGGCCGCCCAGCACCGGGTCAGCTCGAGCGTGCTTTGGGGGCCGCCGGGCACCGGCAAGACGACCGTCGCGCGGCTGCTCGCCGAGGTCAGCGACCTCGCCTTCGAGCCGTTGTCGGCGGTTTTCTCCGGCGTCGCCGACCTGCGCAAGGTCTTCGAGCGCGCCAAGGAGCGGCGCCGCACGGGGCGCGGCACCCTGCTGTTCGTCGACGAGATCCATCGCTTCAACCGCGCCCAGCAGGACGGCTTCCTACCCTACGTCGAGGACGGCACGGTCGTGCTGGTCGGGGCGACCACCGAGAATCCCTCCTTCGAGCTCAACGCGGCGCTGCTGTCGCGCTGCCAGGTCCTGGTCCTCAAGCGCCTGGACGAGGCGGCGCTCGAAAAGCTGCTGGAGCGCGCCGAGGCAGAGGTCGGGCGGCAGCTGCCGCTCGCCGGGGAGGCGCGCGCCTCGCTCTGCGCGCTGGCCGACGGCGACGGCCGCTACCTGCTGAACCTAGTCGAAGAGATCTTCAGCCTGCCCCGGGCGGCGGACGACCCGCCGCTCGACACCGCCGCCCTGGCCGAGGTCGTGCAGCGCCGCATGCCGCTCTACGACAAGAGCCAGGAGGGCCACTACAACCTCATCTCGGCGCTGCACAAGTCGCTGCGCGGCTCCGACACCGACGCCGCGCTCTACTGGTTCGCGCGCATGCTGGCCGGCGGCGAGGATCCCGAGTACATCGCGCGGCGCCTGCTGCGCTTCGTTGTCGAGGACATCGGCTTGGCCGACCCGCAGGCGCTGACCCAGGCGATCGCCGCCTGGAACGCCTACGAGCGCCTCGGAAGCCCGGAGGGCGAGCTGGCCCTGGCCCAGCTGGTCGTCTACCTGGGCACCGCGCCGAAGTCGAATGCCGCCTACAAGGCCTACGGGGCGGCGACTCGCTCGGCACGGGAGACCGGCTCGCTGATGCCGCCGATGCACATCCTCAACGCCCCGACCAAGCTGATGAAGCAGCTCGGCTACGGAACGGGCTATGCCTACGACCACGACGCGCCCGAAGCCTTCTCGGGGCAGAGCTACTTCCCCGAGACGATGGCGCGCCAGCGTTTCTACCGGCCGGTCGAGCGCGGCTTCGAGCGCGAGATCGCCAAGCGTCTGGACTACTGGGAACGGCTGCGCCGGGAGCGCGCCGAGGGGGGGAAGGATGAGAGCGATTGACGGGTGGGCAGCCTTGCGCGTCCCGCGACGCGGTCATGCAGGAGCGCCTGTTGTGCCGGCCGGAGTGCCTCGTATTGTCTTGATGACAATGTCCGGCGAAACCCGGGTCTGCCCTCTCCACAGAGCGAGATACTAGCCCCATGGTCGAGCTCAACGTCCCCAAGCGGGATTCCGTCGCGCTCATCACCGTGGACATGCAGAACGACTTCCTGCGCAGCGACTCGCCGGTCATGGCGAGCGGCGTGAAGACCGCGCTGCCCCAGATCGGGCGTCTGGTCCACGGCTTCAGAGAGCACCGCAAGCCGATCTTCCATTCGGTCCGGCTCTACCGGCCCGACGGCAGCAACGTCGACCTGTTCCGGCGCACCGCGGTCGAGGAGGGCATGCGCGTGCTGATGCCCGGCACGCGCGGCGCCGACCTCGCGGCCGAGGTCTCGCCCTGCAAGGCACGCCTGATGCCCGACGCCCTTCTCGAGGGCGAGTTCCAGGAGCTGGCGCGCAACGAGCACGCCTTCTACAAGCCGCGCTGGGGCGCCTTCTTCGGCACCGACCTGGATGCGCGGCTGCACCAGCTCGGCATCACGACGATCCTGGTCTGCGGCGTCAACTTCCCGACCGGCGGGCGGGCCACGGTCTACGAGGGCGCGGCGCGCGACTACCGGGTGATCGTCGCCAGCGACGCCTTCGGCGACGCCAGCGAGGACAGCCTGCGCGAGCTCGGGCGCCTGGGCGCCTATCAGAAGACGGCGGCCGCCTGCCTGGACTGGCTTGAGGGCGGCCAGCGCTCCAGCGCGGCCTGACGCCGCAAGCCTTACCTGCGGCGCCGCTTTCCGCTACAAGCCGCCTATGAAGATGACGATGCTCCTCGCGGTCGCCTCCGGCGGCGCCCTCGGCGCGCTCGGCCGCCACTACCTGGCCGGTCAGGCGATGCGCCTGCTCGGCCACGGCTTTCCCTGGGGCACGCTTCTGGTCAACGTGCTCGGCTGCTTCGCCATGGGCCTGCTGGTCGAGCTCTTCGCCCGCCATTTCAGCCCGACCCAGGAGCTGCGCGCCTTCCTGACCGTGGGCCTGCTCGGCGCCTTCACGACCTTCTCGGCCTTCTCGCTCGAGGTCGGGCTGCTGCAGGGCCGCGGCGAGCTCGGCCTGGCCGGGCTCTACGTCGCGCTCAGCGTCGGACTGTCGATCGGCGCGCTGTTCCTCGGCATGGGGCTGGTCCGGGGGCTGCCGTCATGAGCGGCGTCGAGCTGCGCACGGTCGGGGCCGGCGAGGGCGAGCAGCGCCTCGACCGCTGGTTCAGGAAGCACTATCCCGAGCTCAGCTTCGGGCGGCTCGCCAAGCTGCTGCGCACCGGCCAGGTCCGGGTCGACGGCAAGCGCGCCGAGACCTCGACCCGGCTGGTCGAGGGCCAGGCGATCCGCGTGCCGCCGCTCGAGGGGCACGGCAGGACCGGGTCGCAGCCGGCCGAGCGGCGCCCGGCGCCGCCGCTCTCGGAGGCCGAGGCCGAGGCGCTGCGCGCGCGCATCCTGTTCAAGGACGACTGGCTGATCGCGATCGACAAGCCGGCGGGGCTGGCCGTGCAGGGCGGCAGCGGCCAGACCCAGCATCTCGACGCCATGCTCGACGCCCTGATGTTCGAGGCCGTCGAGCGGCCGCGCCTGGTCCACCGGCTCGACCGCGACACCGCCGGCGTGCTGGTCCTGGCGCGCACCGCCGAGGCGGCACGGCAGCTCGGAGAGGCCTTCCAGCGCGAGGGCGGCGGCGACGGTGCGCGCAAGATCTACTGGGCGCTGGTCGCCGGCGTGCCGCCGAAGCGGCGCAGCGAGCTCGACCTGCCGCTCGGCAAGGCCGGCGCGCCGGGCCGCGAGAAGGTCCGCACCGACGTCGCCGACGCCAAGTCTGCGCGCACCCGCTACCACGTCATCGACAGCCACGCCCGCAAGGCCAGCTTCGTCATGCTGCGCCCGCTGACCGGCCGCACCCACCAGCTGCGCGTCCACATGGCGGCGCTCGGCTGCCCGATCCTCGGCGACGGCAAGTACGGCGGCCGGCAGTCCTTCCTGGAGCGGCCGGCCCTGCCCAAGCAGCTGATGCTGCTGGCCCGCGAGCTCGCGGTGCCGCACCCCGAGGACGGCACCACGGTGCGCTTCACGGCGCCCGTGCCGCCGCACTTCGCCGAGGCGATGGCGGCGCTGCGCTTCGACCCCAGCGGGCCGGCCCTGGAGCGCGCCGCGGAATGGCTGGAAGGGTGACCCCCCGCGCGCCCATGCCGCCCGCCACCCTGCCGCCCACCCTCATGCCGCCCGCCCACTCCTTCAAGCTGATCGTCTTCGACTTCGACGGCACCCTGGTCGACAGCCAGGCCGGCATCGTGCGCTGCATGGCCGCGGCCTTCGTCGCCCTCGGCCTGCCGGCGCCCGAGGCAGCCGCGGTGCGCCGTGTCGTCGGGCTGTCGCTGGAGCTGGCGATCGCGCGCCTGCTGCCCGACGAGGCCCAGGATGCCGTCGTCGAGGCCGCGGCCGCCTACCGCGGCGCCTTCCTGACCTGGCGCGCCGATCCGGCCTTCCACGAGCCGCTGTTCGAGGGCGTGAGCGAGACCCTGGCGCGGCTCGATGCGCCGGAGGTGCTGCTCGGTATCGCGACCGGCAAGAACCTGCGCGGCCTCTCCGCTGCCCTGGAGCGCCACGGCCTGGCCGGCCGCTTCGCCACCCTCCAGACTCCGGACCACTCGCCCTCCAAGCCGCATCCTGGCATGCTGAGGCGTGCCATGGACGAGGTCGGCTGCAACCCTTGCGAGACGGTATTGATCGGCGATACGACTTTCGACATTGAAATGGCACAGAACGCCGGCACGCTCTCGCTCGGCGTCTCCTGGGGCTACCACGCGCCCGAGGAGCTGCTGGCGGCCGGCGCGAGCGCGGTGCTCGGCTCGATGGCCGAGCTGCCGGACAACCTGACGAGTCTGGCGGGAGGGCAGCGATGAAAGTGGTCAAGTGGATCGCGATCGGCCTGGTCGTCCTGGTCGCGGCCGTCGCCGCCACCTTCTATGCGATCCTGAATACCCTCGACACCGAGGAGCTGCGCGGCTTGATCGAGGCCCAGGCCGAGAAGGCGACCGGCCGCAAGCTGCGCCTCGCCGGGCCGATCGACCTGTCGCTGTCCCTGACTCCGGCCGTCGTGCTGCAGAAGGTCACCTTCGACAACGCCGACTGGGGCAGCCGCCCGGCGCTGCTCGACGTCGGCCGGGTCGAGGCCCAGGTCGCGCTGCTGCCGCTGCTCGAGGGCCGCTACGTGATCCAGCGCGTCGTCGTGTCGGACGCCGACATCCTGCTCGAGACCGACCCCCAGGGCGAGGGCAACTGGGCTCTCCCGGCGATGGCCGACGGAACGGGGACCGAGGCTGCGGGCAGCGCGGGCGAGGGCCAGGAGCAGACCGTCTCCGGCAAGCCGGTGATTCCCGAGATCGGCTCGATCGTCGTGCGCAACAGTCGGCTGGTGTACCGCGACGGGGCGACCGGCAGGAGTTTGCTGCTGGGCATCGATTCCCTGGAGCTGACGCCCGAGGGCGACCTGATGGGCGTCGCCGCCGACGGCAGCTACCAGGAGGTGCCCTTCGAGATCGACGGCCGGATCGGCGGCCTGCCGGTGCTGACGGCGGGCGGCGACCTGCCGGTCGACCTCTCGGGCCGGATCGCCGGGGCCGCGGTCTCCGTGGAGGGTCGGATCGACGACCTGAAGGGCTCGGCGACCCCGGACCTGCGAGTCGCGCTGGAGGCCAAGAGCCTCTCGCAGTTCGACAAGCTGGCCGGACTCGCCCTGCCGGCCCTCGGACCGCTCGCCTTGGGCGCCAGGGTCGGCCTCGACGCCGGGCTGGTGACGCTCGACGACCTGGCCCTGACGCTCGGCGGCTCCGACCTCGCCGGCAGCCTCACGGCCAGCCTGGCGGGCGAGCGCCCCTCGATTCTGGCCGATCTCACCGGCGCCCGGGTCGATCTCTCCGACTTCGCGAGCGCCGCCGCCGAGCAGGAGGCCGTCTCGACCGCCCCCGGCGACCGGCCGGCCGACGGTTCCGCGGACCAGCCGGCCGGCCAGCCCGAGCCCGCCACCTCTGATCGCGAGGCCGCCGGCGCCTCGCCCTTCGTCATCCCCGACACGCCCTTGCCTCTGGCGGCGCTGCAGGCGGTCGACGCCGAGGTCGCCCTGACGCTCGGCGAGCTGGTCGTCGATCCCCAGACCACACTGTCGGACGTGGCGCTGGCTCTGCGCCTCGAGAACGGCCGACTCGAGGTCTCCCGGCTGCAGGCAGCCGCCTTCGAGGGGCGGCTCGACGCGACGCTCAGCCTGGACGCCGGCCAGATGCCGCCGGCGCTGGCCACCAGGATCGACGTCGAGGGCCTCTCGCTCGGCAAGGTGACGCGCGCCTATGCCGGCACGCGGGACCTGGAGAGCTCGCTCGACCTGGCGCTCGACCTCCAGGGGCGGGGCGACTCGCCGCGTGCCCTCGCCGCCAGCCTAAACGGCAGCAGCGAGATCGTCGGCGGCGAGGGCGTCGTCACCAACCGCATCCTGGCGATCTTCGCGAGCGGCCTCGACGAGATCCTGGGCCCGCTGTTCGGCGGCCGCCAGGAGACCCGGTTGAACTGCCTGGTGAGCCGCTTCCGCTTCGAGGACGGCCGGGCGATCAGCCAGGCCCAACTGGTCGACAGCAGCACCTTCTCCCTGGCCGGCACCGGCACCATCGACCTGCGCGACGAGCGGCTCGACCTGAAGTTCGACACCAGGACGCGCGAGGCGGCGCTGGTCAGCCTGGCCGTGCCCTTCGTCGTCACCGGCACGCTGGCGGATCCGCGGCCGGCACCCGACGTCCTGGGCAGCGCGATGCAGGTCGCCGACTTCATCAAGGGCGGCAGCAACCCGCTCGCAGCCCTCGAGCAGGTCGTCGCCGGCGCCGCCGGCGCGGCCCCGGCGGCGGGGGCCAACCGCTGCCTCGCCGCGCTCGAGCAGACCGCCGACGTTCCGGCAAGCGAGACGCCGCTGGGCACGCTCCGGCAAGGCCTCGACCGGGCGCTCCAGGGCGAGGACCCGAGAAAGGCGCTCGAGGATGCCGCCCGGGACGCGCTGGGCGAGGACGCGCTGGGCGAGGACTCGCCGGCCGGCGACGCCCTGAGGCAGGGCCTCGACAGCCTGTTCAAGCGCGATTGACGCCGGCGAGCCGGATGTCCTCCCAGGCCAGGAAGCGCTTCTACCAGACGGTCACGGTCGCCCGCGAGGCGGCCGGCCACCTCGTCCAGCTCGACGGGCGGCCGGTGCGCACGCCCCTGCGCGCGCCGCTGCTGCTTCCCCATCCCACGCTTGCCGAGGCGGTCGCCGAGGAGTGGCGCCGCCAGGGCGAGAGCATCGATCCCAACGGCATGCCGCTGACCGCCCTGGCCTGCAGCGCCCTCGACCTGATCCCGGCCCAGCGCCCGGCCGTGGTCGAGGAGCTGGCCGGCTTCGCCGAGCACGAGCTGCTGTGCTACCGCGCCGACCACCCGGCCGCCCTGGTCGAGCGCCAGAAGGCGACCTGGCAGCCGCTGCTCGACTGGGCCGCCTTGGCCCAGGACGCGCCCCTGGTCGTCACCGCGGGTCTGGCCAGCGTGCCGCAGCCGCCCGACTCCCTGGCCGCCCTGCGGCGCGCCCTGGAGCGGCGCGACGACTGGCGGCTGGCCGGCCTGGCCCTGGCCGTGCGGGTGGCGGGCTCGCTGGTCGTCGGCCTGGCGCTCGCCGAGGGCCGGCTCGACGCCGCCGGCGCCTTCGAGGCCGCCGAGCTCGACGAATCCTTCGGGCTGGAGCGCTGGGGCGCGGACGAGGAGGCCGCCAGGCGCCGCGCCGGCCTGCGGGCCGAGCTGGAGGCCGCCGAAGGCTTCCTGCGCCTGCTCGACGCGCCCTCCGTCTAGCGCCCGGCCGGCTGCCGCGCGCCCGCGCCCGCCCCTCGCCTTGCCGGAGGCGGCGCGCCCATGCTATCGGCGGAGCGGCCTGCCCCCCGGGGCGGGCCGGCCCAGGCGGCAGGACAGGGAACGACGCGCCGATGAAGGAGATCCTCGAGGAGCTGGAACGGCGGCGCGCCCAGGCCCGGCTCGGCGGCGGCGAGAAGCGCATCGCGGCCCAGCACGGCAAGGGCAAGCTGACCGCCCGCGAGCGCCTCGAGGTGCTGCTCGATCCCGGCTCCTTCGAGGAGTGGGACATGTTCGTCGAGCACCGCAGCGTCGACTTCGGCATGGCCGAGCAGCGCGTGCCCGGCGACGGCGTGATCACCGGCCACGGCCGGGTCGGCGGTCGCCCGGTCATGGTCTTCAGCCAGGACTTCACGGTCTTCGGCGGCTCGCTGTCCGAGACCCACGCCCAGAAGATCTGCAAGGTCATGGACCAGGCGATGCGCCTCGGCGTGCCGGTCGTCGGGATCAACGATTCCGGCGGCGCGCGTATCCAGGAGGGCGTCGACTCCCTGGCCGGCTACGCCGAGGTCTTCCTGCGCAACGCCGTCGCCTCGGGCGTCGTGCCGCAGATCTCGATGATCATGGGGCCCTGCGCCGGCGGCGCGGTCTACTCGCCGGCGATGACCGACTTCATCTTCATGGTCAAGGACAGCTCCTACATGTTCGTGACCGGTCCCGACGTGGTCAAGACCGTGACCCACGAGACCGTGACCCACGAGGAGCTGGGCGGCGCCATTACCCACACGACCCGGTCCGGGGTCGCGGACCTCGCCTACGAGAACGACGTCGAGGCGCTGCTCGAGCTGCGGCGCTTCCTGTCGTTCCTGCCGCTCAACAACCGCGAGGCGCCGCCCAGGCGCGCGACCCTGGACCCGGCCGAGCGCGACGACTTCTCTCTCGACACCCTGGTGCCGCCGAGCGCCAACAAGCCCTACGACATCAAGGAGCTGATCGGGAAGGTCGTCGACGAGGGCGAGTTCTTCGAGCTGCAGCCCGCCTATGCCGGCAACATCGTCATCGGCCTCGCCCGCATGGACGGCCGGCCGGTCGGCATCGTCGCCAACCAGCCGATGGTCCTGGCGGGCTGCCTGGACATCGCCAGCGCGATCAAGGGCGCGCGCTTCGTGCGCTTCTGCGACTGCTTCAACATCCCGCTCGTCACCTTCGTCGACGTGCCCGGCTTCCTGCCCGGCACCGCGCAGGAGTACAACGGCATCATCAAGCACGGCGCCAAGCTGCTCTTCGCCTACGCCCAGGCGACGGTGCCCAAGGTCACGGTGATCACCCGCAAGGCCTATGGCGGCGCTTACGACGTGATGAGCTCGAAGCACCTGCGCGGCGACGTCAACTACGCCTGGCCCTCGGCCGAGATCGCGGTGATGGGCCCGAAGGGCGCGGTCGAGATCATCTTCCGCGCAGACGCCGCCGACCAGGACAAGATCGAGCAGCGCACCGAGGAGTACCGGCGGCTCTTCGCCAACCCCTTCGTTGCCGCCAGCCGCGGCTTCATCGACGACGTCATCATGCCGCACGGCACCCGCCGGCGGATCTGCCACGCGCTCGGGCTGCTCGAGAAGAAGAAGCTCGAGGATCCCTGGCGCAAGCATGACAACCTGCCGCTGTGACCCACGCCATTTCGCCCCTTCGACAGGCTCAGGGTGAAGCGCGACCCTTCCGCCCGCGCCGGGCGTCGCCGTCGCTTCATGGTGAGCCTGTCGAACCATGCAAGCGCCGGGAGCCGCCGCGAGCGGGGGAGCTGAGATGTTCAAGAAGATCCTGATCGCCAATCGCGGCGAGATCGCCGTCCGGGTGATCCAGAGCTGCCGGCGGCTCGGCATCGCCACGGTCGCGGTCTATTCCGAGGCCGACCGGGATTCGCTGCACGTCGAGCTGGCCGACGAGGCGGTGGCGATCGGCCCGGCGGCCTCCTCCGAGAGCTATCTCTCGATCGAGAAGATCGTGGCGGCGGCCAAGGCGACCGGTGCCGAGGCGATCCATCCGGGCTTCGGCTTCCTGTCCGAGAAGGCCGCCTTCGTCGAGGCGCTCGAGAAGGCCGGCCTCGTCTTCATCGGGCCGCCGGCGGCCGCGATCGCGGCGATGGGCGACAAGATCGAGTCGAAGAAACTGGCGGCGGCGGCCGGCGTCAGCACCGTGCCCGGCTACATCGGCGAGATCGCCGACGCCGCCGAGGCCGTGAAGATCGCCGGCGAGATCGGCTACCCGGTGATGATCAAGGCCTCGGCCGGCGGCGGCGGCAAGGGCATGCGCATCGCGCGCAGCGAGGCCGAGGTCGCCGAGGGTTTCCGGGCGGCGCGCAGCGAGGCCAAGAGCTCCTTCGGCGACGAGCGCATCTTCATCGAGAAGTACGTCGAGGAGCCGCGCCACATCGAAATCCAGGTGCTGGCCGACGCTGAGCGCTGCCTCTACCTCTGGGAGCGCGAGTGCTCGATCCAGCGGCGCCACCAGAAGGTCGTCGAGGAGGCGCCCTCGCCCTTCCTCGACGAGGCGACCCGCAAGGCCATGGGCGAGCAGGCCGTGGCGCTGGCCCGGGCCGTCGACTACCGCTCGGCGGGCACCGTCGAGTTCATCGTCGACCGGGAGCGCAACTTCTACTTCCTGGAGATGAACACCCGCCTGCAGGTCGAGCACCCGGTGACCGAGATGATCACCGGCCTCGACCTGGTCGAATGGATGATCCGGATCGCCGCCGGCGAGACCCTGCCCTTCGGCCAGCACCAGGTGAAGCGCGACGGCTGGGCGATCGAGACTCGGGTCTACGCCGAGGACCCGGCGCGCGGCTTCCTGCCCTCGATCGGGCGGCTGGTCCAGTACGCCGAGCCCCGCCTCGTCGAGGGCGTGCGCGTCGATTCCGGGGTGCGCGCCGGCGCCGAGATCTCGATGTTCTACGACCCCATGATAGCCAAGCTGGTGACCCACGGCCCCGACCGCGAAACCGCGATTCAGCGCATGCGCACGGCGCTCGACGCCTTCCACATCCGCGGCATCCGGCACAACATCGGCTTCCTGTCGGCGGTCGTCGGACATCCGCGCTTCCGCGAAGGGCGCCTCTCGACCAACTTCATCGCCGAGGAGTTTCCCGACGGTTTCTCCGGCGTCGCGCCGGGCCCTGACGACCTGCACCGCCTGGTCGCCGTCGCCGCCTTCGTCGGCTGGCGCCGCGAGTTCCGCGCGTCGCCGCCGGCGGCGCCGGTCGAGCGGGTCGTCTTCCTGGACCGCGTGCCGCATCCGGTGACGATCGAGGGCACGACCGTGGACGTCGTGGTCCGTGGCCAGGGCTTCGAGCGCGAGCTGCGCGGCACCTGGGAGCCGGGCGCGCCGCTGTTCCGGGGCGCCGTCGGCAGCCGCTCGCTGGTCGTCCAGGTCGACGCCGAGGAGCCGGGCTTCCGCCTGTCCTTCGAGGGCGCCGAGCTGCTCGCCCTGGTCGTTGCGCCGCCGGTCGCCGCGCTGCTCGAGCTGATGCCGGTGAAGCAGCCGCCGGACCTCTCCAAGTTCCTGCTCTCGCCGATGCCGGGCCTGCTGGTCTCGCTGGCCGTCGAGCAGGGCCAGGAGGTCAAGGCGGGCGAGGAGCTGGCGGTGGTCGAGGCCATGAAGATGGAGAACGTGCTGCGCGCCACCGCAGACGGCAGGGTCTCGGCGATCAAGGCCAGCCCTGGGGATTCCCTGGCCGTCGACCAGGCGATCCTGGAGTTCGAGTAGCCGCCGGGCCGCCCGGCGCCGCAGAAAAAGCTTGTCGAGCCGGCCCGGTCCGTCGGATTATTGGACCGTCATTCTGTCCGGACGGCCGACTCTCGTGCCTTAGTGGCTACGGAAACGCTGCCAATCCATGCCACAGTTTGACGCGCCGGACCGACCCGTGGGAAGGGTCGGGGGCGCGACCGACGCACAGAGGAGATCTGCGATGCCCGTCGGCACAGTCAAATGGTTCAACGCCACCAAGGGTTACGGCTTCATCCAGCCGGATTCGGGCGGCCCGGACGTCTTCGTCCACGTCTCGGCCGTCGAGCGCGCCGGAATGGGCAGCCTGAACGAAGGCCAGAAGGTTTCCTACGAGGTCCAGGTCGACCCTCGTCGTGGCAAGAGTTCCGCGGAGAACCTGAAGGCGGTCTGACGCCGGGGTTTCATCCGAGTTCGCGAGGAGGGCACCGGTCTCCGGTGCCCTTTTCCTTTTTTGAAGTATCGCCCGAGCGGCGAGGAGAGGGGGGCATGGCCTTCAAGCCGAACTACAACCAGCAGCGCGCCGAGCGCAACCGGAACAAGCTGCAGAAGAAGCAGGAAAAGCTGCAGAAGAAGGAAGAGGAGGTCGCGCGCCGCAAGGCGGAGCGGGGCGAGGGCGATCCCGAGCCCGAGGGCGACCAGCCGGAAGCCGCCGAGGGCGAGCTGCCGCCGGCCTCCGAGACCGACCGGCCGCAGGGGTAGCCGGCGGAGAGCTAAGCGGCTCCGGGCGCCAGCCCGACGCCCTTAGCGCCTGGCACGGGCCAGCTTCTCGATCGTCTCGTGCAGCGCCTGCAGGAACTGCGAGCGGTCGCGCGCCGAGAAGGGGCGCGGGCCTCCGGTGACCGCGCCGGCCTCGCGCAGATCCTGCATCAGGTTGCGTGTCGCCAGTGCCATGCCGACGGAATCCTCGGTGAAGGCGCGGCCGTTTGGGCCGAGCACGGCGGCGCCGGCCTTGACGCAGCGCGAGGCCAGCGGCACGTCGCTGGTCACCACGATGTCCCCCGGGCCGACCCGCTCGGCGATCCAGTCGTCGGCGGCGTCGAAGGCGGGCCCGGCGACGACCGGCCTGATGCGCGGCTCGCGCGGTACGCCCATGACGTCGGCAGCGACGACGTAGACCGTCAGGCCGTGGCGCTGCGCGACCCTGTAGACCTCCGTCTTGACCGGGCAGGCGTCGGCGTCGATGTAGATGCTGCCCACGCTCAGCCGCGCATGCGCGCGCCGCTCGGGTCGTAGGGCGGCTCGGCCAGCACCGTCGCGGTCACGGCGCTGCCCAGGCTGTCGGTGACGAAGCGCCGGCCCGGCTCGGCCAGCGCGGCCGGCAGGTAGCCCAGCGCCAGGCTCTTGCCGACGCTGTGGCCGTAGGCGCCGGAGGTCACGAAGCCGACGCAGCGGCCCTCTTCGAGCAGCGGCTCGTCGCCCCAGAGGTCGGCGTCGGTCGCGGCGATCTCGAACAGCGAGAGCTTGCGCGCCGGCCCGGCCTGCCGCTCGGCGGCGGCCGCCGCGCGGCCGATGAACTCGCCCTTGTCGAGCTTGACGAAGCGGCCGAGGCCGGCCTCGAAAGGCAGGTGTGCCGGGCTGTACTCGCGGGTCCAGCCGCCGAAGCCCTTCTCGACGCGCAGCGACTGCAGGGCGCGGATGCCGATCGGGCGGGCATCGACCGCCTTGCCGGCCTCGAGCAGCATCTCGAGCAGGGTGTTCTGGTATTCGGGCGCCACGTAGATCTCGAAGCCGAGCTCGCCGGTGAAGGAGATCCGGCCGACCCGCGCCGGCACCAGGCCGAGCGCCATCTCGCGCACCGCCAGGAAGGGGAAGGCGTTGCCGCCGAGGTCCTCGTCGGTCAGGGACTGCAGCACCTGGCGGGCCTGCGGGCCGGCGAGGTTGAAGCCGACCCACTGGCGCGTGACCGCCCGGCAGGTCACGCCGGTCTCCGGCAGGTGCCGGTGGAACCAGCGCTGGTGATAGACCTCGGCGCCGCCCGAGCCGACCAGGAAGAAGCGGTCCTCGGCGAGACGGGCGACGGTCAGGTCGCCGACGAGCCGGCCCTTCTCGCTGAGCATCGGCGTCAGCGCGATGCGCCCGACCTCGGGCAGGCGGTTGGCGAACAGGCGGTCGAGGAAGGCGGCGGCGCCGGGCCCCGAAACCTCGTGCTTGCCGTAGGCCGAGATCTCCAGGATGCCGGCGCGCTCGCGCACCGCCCGGCACTCCTCGGCGACCGGCTGGAAGGCGTTGGAACGGCGGAAGGAGGGGGTCTCGACCGGGGCCGTGCCGGCCGGCGCGTACCACAGCGGGTACTCGGTGCCGAACTGCGCGCCCATGACCGCACCGAGCTGCTTCAGGCGCGGGTAGGCCGGCGTCGTGCGCAGCGGCCGCGCCGCCGGCAGCTCCTCGTTCGGGAAGGTGATCGAGAAGCGCCGCCCGTAGTTCTCCTTGACCTTCAGCATGGTGAAGCGGCGGTTGGCGAAGTCGCCGTAGCGCGCCACGTCCATGGCCAGGGTGTTGGTCTCGGCCTCGCCGTCGATCATCCACTGGGCCAGCGACAGGCCGACGCCGCCGCCCTGGCTGAAGCCGGCCATGACGCCGGCGGCGATCCAATAGTTGCGGTAGCCGGGCACCGGCCCGAGCAGCGGGTTGCCGTCGCCGGCGAAGGCGAAGGGGCCGTTGACGATCTTCTTGATGCCGGCCTCCGCCAGGCAGGGGTAGCGCCTGTAGGCGGTCTCCATGCGGTCGATGATCCGGTCGAGGTCGCTCGGCAGCAGCTCGTGGCCGAAGTCGCGCGGCGTGCCGTTCAGCGACCAGGGCGTGCCCTCGGCCTCGTAGGTGCCGAGCAGCAGGCCCTTGCCCTCCTGGCGCATGTAGCTCTCGCCCTTGAAGTCGACGGCGTGGATGATCTCGCTCGGCGAGCTCGCGACCTCCGGGATCTCGTCGGTCAGGATGTACTGGTGCTCCATCGGCAGGATCGGCACCGAGTGGCCGACCAGGGCGCCGACCTCGCGCGCCCACAGGCCGCCGCAGTTGACGACGTGCTCGGCGACCACCGTGCCGTTCGGCGTGACCACGTTCCAGGAGCCGTCGGCGTTCTGGGTCAGCTCCTCGACCGGCGTATGGCGGTAGACCTCGGCGCCGAAGGAGCGCGCCGCCTTGGCATAGGCGTTGGTCACGCCCGAGGGGTCGACGTGGCCGTCGAGCGGGTCGTAGAGCGCGCCCAGGATGTCGCCGACCTCGGCGATCGGCAGCCGGCGCTTGACCTCGGCGGCGTCGACCAGCTCCAGCTCCAGGCCCAGCACCTTGCCCTTGGCGTGGACCGCGCGGATGTAGTCGAGGCGGGCTGGATCGCTGGCCAGCAGCAGGCCGCCGGTCTGGTGGATGCCGCAGGACTGGCCGCTCTCCTGCTCCAGGGTGCGATAGAGGTTGATCGTGTAGCCCTGCAGCTTGGCGACGTAGGGGTCGGCGTTCATGGTGTGCATGCCGCCGGCGGCGTGCCAAGTCGAGCCGGCGGTCAGCTCCGAGCGCTCGAACAGCCCGACCTCGCGCCAGCCCAGCTTGGCGAGGTGGTAGAGCACGCTGGCGCCGACCACGCCGCCGCCGATCACGGCGGCCTGCAGATGCGACTTCATCGGGACGAATCCTCCGGGGCTTTCGAGCGAGTGTCGTGCGCGACGACAGCATGGCCGCCGGCCGGAATCTAGCGCAAAGCCGACAGGCCGTGACGCGAACGTTGCGCCGCTGCGGGCGGGCTGGCGCGAATGTCTCAGAGTGCTGCCGGGGCTCGGGACCTTGCTCGAAACCTGGCTCGGAACCTCACGGAGAGATCCAGGGAGAACGCCCTGGACCCGGGGTACGGCTGCCGTGCCTGCGTCGTTGGAGACCCGGCCGAAAGAGAGGAGGGCGCTTGTCCCGGGTTCCGACCTGTTCCGCGCGAGCATCTCCTGCGACCGGTGAGTGAGCGTATGGCCAGCGCCTGGGCAACTAAAAATTGTAGTAATCGTTAAGAATCTTCAGAAAATATTAAATCGAATTACGCAGGATGAGAAGAAGTGCTCCTGGTGGAATGCATTCAGAAGTTCAGGAGCCGGCAATAACCTTGGAAGGAGACCCCTCATGAACAGATCTACTTTTCTCGCCCTCGTCGGTGTTGCGGTCCTGGCAGCGGCTCCCGGCGCGACGACGGCCTCCGAGCCGCACGTCGAGCCGATCACCGCCTTCGCGGACTCCGTCGTGAGGGGCTGGATCGCCGAGCCGGTGCTGGTCGAGGCGGTGAAGGCGCAGAACGCGGAGACCGGCGGCTACGATCAGGCCAAGATCGACGCGCTGGACCAGCAGTGGCGTGCCGAGACCGCCGCTGCGGCTTCGCCCATGATCGACGACGTCCTCGCCAACGCGCTGTCGCAGTGGCTGGACAGCGCCAAGGAGCAGCAGGGCGGCCTGGTCACCGAGATCTTCGTAATGGATGCCAAGGGCCTGAATGTCGGCCAGTCCGACGTCACTTCCGACTACTGGCAGGGCGACGAGGCGAAGTTCCAGAAGACCTTCGACGTCGGTCCCGATGCGGTCTTCGTCGACGGAGTCGAGCGCGACGAGTCGACCCAGATGTTCCAGTCCCAGGTCAGCGTGACCGTCGTCGATCCGGCGAGCGGCGCTTCGATCGGCGCGATCACCGTCGGCATCAACGTCGACGCCCTCTAGGGTCGTTACGCTCCAGGGATTCCGATCGAGACGCCGACGACCCGCGCGGCGCGCCGTCTTTGAGACGAGGAGGAAGGTCATGAGCAGTACAGAAACGCCCGGTCCGGCGACCGGCGCGACGCATCGCCGGCCCCGACTGACTGTCGCCCGCAAGCTGACCCTCGCCGTCGCGCTTGCTGTGGTGCTCGGCTTCGCGGCGGTCGCCGCGGTCGGCCTGCTGCGCACCCAGCAGACGCTCTTTCAGCTGGGTGAGGAGAAGTTCCTGACGGTGACCCAGCTGGTCGCCGGCAACGTCGCCGGCGGCATCCGCTGGAACAAGCCGGAGGCCATCGAGGAGGTCTACCGCCCCTTGACCGGGCAGCCTGAGTCGGCGATCGCCTCGCTCTGGACCTTCGACGCCGCCGGTGCGCTGGTCTCCCGCTACGATTCCGACCGCCTGCCGTCCTTCGACTTGGCCGAGGCCGCCAAGCGGTCCGCCGAGGCCGACGGCGGCGTCTGGCTCGCCGAGACGGGCTCGCACATCGCCATCGCCGTGCCGGCCGGCGCCGACAAGGACGGCGGCCGGATGGGCACCCTGGCCATCGCCTGGAGCACCGACGCGCTAGACGGGGCGGTCGCCGCCGCGGCCTGGCAGAGCGTGCTCGTCTCGCTGGCTGGGGTCGGCCTGCTGCTCGCCCTGCTTACGGTGATGGCGGGACGCCTGATCGGCCGACCGCTGAACCGCATCACCGGCGCCATGTCGGGCCTCGCCGACGGCAGGCTCGACATCGAGGTGCCGGAGCGCAGGCGCGGCGACGACGTCGGCGAGATGGCCCGCGCGGTCCAGGTCTTCAAGGACAACGCCCTCGAGATGCAGGCGCTCCGGCGGCGCCAGGAGGAGGAGGAGGCGCGCAGCGCCGAGACGCAGCGTGCCGGCCTGCTGGCCATGGCCGAGGAGCTGGAAGGCAGCGTCAAGGCGGTGCTCGACGGCCTGACCGGCGCAACCGAGACCATGCAGAGTCATGCCCATCAGATCACCGAGGCGATCGAGGGCAGCGCGCGCCAGATCGCGGCGGCCGGATCGGCTTCCGAGGAGGCCTCCGCCAACGTCCAGGCGGTTGCCGGTGCCGCCGAGGAGCTCACCGCCTCGATCGCCGAGATCGGCAGGCAGACCCAGGATTCCCTGCGCATGACCGAAGAGGCGGTGACCACGACCAAGGGCACCAACGACCAGATTCAATCCCTGGCACGCGCGGCCGAGCGGATCGGCGAGGTGGTCAGCCTGATCTCGGACATCGCGGAGCAGACCAACCTGCTGGCGCTCAATGCGACGATCGAGGCGGCGCGCGCCGGCGAGGCCGGCAAGGGCTTCGCGGTCGTCGCCTCCGAGGTCAAGAACCTGGCGACCCAGACCGCCAAGGCGACCGACGAGATCGGCCAGCAGATCGCCTCGATCCAGTCGGAGACCAGCCAGTCGGTCACGGCCATCGCCACGGTTACCGGAATCGTCGGGAAGGTCAGCGAGATCGCGGGCCACATCTCGGGCTCCGTCGACGAGCAGAACTCGGCGACACAGGAGATCGTGCGCAACATCGGCGAGGCCGCGATCGGCACCGCCGAAGTGTCGCGCAATGTCGTGGGGGCCGGGCAGGTCGCGACGGAAACCGGCACCGCGGCTCAGGAGATGCGCGTGGCATCGGAGCGCGTCGCCGAGCAGTCGCTGGCTCTCGACCAGGCGCTGGGGCGCTTTCTGTCCAAGCTGCGGGCCGCCTGAGGGGCGGCAGCGCGGGGAGCGGATCGCGAGGAGCAGTGGCGGGCGGCACCGGCTCGAGGAACCGAGGGCGGGGCGCGTTGGGGGCCGCGCCCCGCCGTTCCGGTTCGTCCTCCGGCCGGCTTCGCCGGCACGCAGGACATCGCCGTAACCCATGACTCGCACAGGAGTTCCTGCCCGGCGGCGCTATTCTGCACGGCCCGGTAGGTCCTGCAGGGTGCCGTGCTCCTCCGCTGGGCGATGGGCGGACCTCAGACCAGCGCGTCCGGCGGCTCCCGTCCGGCGAAGAGGGCGTCGAGGTTGTCCAGGCACTTGAAGCCCATGGCGTCGCGGGTCTCGACCGTGGCGCTGCCCATGTGGGGCAGCAGGAAGGCGTTGGGCAGCTCGCGGTAGCGCGGATCGAGCCTCGGCTCGCCGCGGTAGACGTCGAGCCCCGCGGCGGCCAGCTTCCCGGACTTGAGGGCCGCGATCAGCGCGTCGTCGTCGATCACGGTGCCGCGCGCCGAGTTCACCACGACGGCGCCGTCCGGCAGCTTGGCGATGCGCTCGGCATTGAGAAAGTTCTCGGTCTCGGGGCTGGCGGGGAAGTTGAGCGAGACGAAATCGCAGATGCCGAGCAGCGCGTCGGCGTCTGCCTGGTAGGTGGCACCCTCTTCCTGGTCGGCCGGCAGGCGCCGGCGGTTGTGGTAGTGCACCTCCATGTCGAAGCCGCGGGCGCGGCGGGCCACGGCGCGTCCGATCCTGCCCATGCCGAAGATGCCGAGGCGCTTGCCGGTGACGTGGACGCCGAGCAGCTGGGTCGTCGACCAGCCGACCCACTCGCCGGCACGCAGCATCGACTCGCCCTCCCAGGCGCGCCGCGCCGCGCCGAGCAGGCAGAGGAAGGCGATGTCGGCCGTCGAGTCCGTGAGCACGTCGGGGGTGTTGGTGACGCGGATTCCGCGCGCCTTCGCCGCCGTCGTGTCGATGTGCTCGTAGCCGACCGAGAAGGTCGCCAGCGCGCGCACCGACTCGGGCAGGCGGGCGATCACCTCGGCGGAGAACTTCTCCGAGCTGCAGCACAGGATCGCCTCGCAACCCTCGGCCTGAGCGACCAGACGATCGGAGTCGTAGACTTCGTCCGTCTCGTTGAGCCTCGCCCGGTAGTCGCGCTGCAGCCGCTCGGTCACGGCGGGCGGCATCCTGCGCGTCACGAGCAGGAGGGGACGGTCGGTCATGGCATTCTCCCTGTTGTTGCCGGTCGCCGCCGCGCCTTGTCACGGCGCTGCCGCAAGCCTAGTAGTTGTAGCGAGGGCTGTGGAGCTCAATGAAGGACGAATGCGATGCGAGGCCTCCTAGCCGCGAGTCTGACCGCGCTCGCCATGTTCGGCGCGCTGGCCGCGACGGGGGTTGCCGCTCCGGTCGGCCCCGGACCGGCCGATCCGGTGATCGCGGCGGTCATCGACCGTTTCGAGCCGCATCGCGCCTCCTACTCCCTTAGCCTCGACCGCGCGCGCAGCGGCGACGTCTCCTCGGCGAGCGGCCGCCTCAGCTTCGAGTGGCGCGATGTCTGCGACGGCTGGAGCGTGCGCCAGCTGACCCGCGTCGAGGTCTCGCGGGGCGAGGGACCGGGTCTCGACTTCGGCTGGAGCTTCGATTCCTGGGAGGCCAAGGACGGGCGCGCCTACCGCTTCTTCATCGACCGCTACGACCACGGAAGCAAGAGCGAGACGATCTCGGGCCGGGCCAACCTGGAGGCGGTCGGCGCCGGCGGTACCGCGCAGTTCGCCCGGCCGGTCGAGCGCGAGGTGACGCTGCCCGCCGGCACCGTGTTCCCGACCTGGCACTCCTACGAGATGATCGCCATGGCCGAGCGCAAGCAGCCGCAGATGTGGCGGACGGTCTTCGACGGCTCCGCGGAGGACGACGGCCTGACCGGAGTCTCCGCGGTGATGGCGGACAGCGAGGCCCATCCGGTCCTGCCGAAGGTCGGGGTCGAGCTGCTCGCCGGCCTGGGCGCGCACCGCGTCCACCTGGCCTACTACTCGATGAGCGAGGACGAGGCTGCGCCGGTCCACGAGCAGGAAGTGCTGATCTACAGCAACGGCGTCGCCGACGACTTCGTCTTCGACTACGGCGATTTCGCGCTGCGCGCCCGCCTGACAGACCTCAAGGCCCTGCCGGCGCCCGACTGTTGAGCCGCTGGCGGCTTGGCGCGCCGCTTTCATACCGCTGAGTTCGCGAGCGAATCGCCGAATCGGAAGCCGGCCGGGGCCCGCCTTCCGGCCGCGCGCGAGTGCCGGTTGCGCCCTGCAAACGATTCTGCCATGTTCCGCGCGCCTCATTCCGGGGATTCCAGCCTTTTGGAGTAGCTAAAGGTTCCTTTGGCCGCCGCGGCCGGTCGCGGCGTCTGTCCGAGGGAACGGGGGAAGGATCGAATGTCGTCTAGCCTTTCGCTGATCATTGCCATCGCCTGTGGCGCGCTGGCCGTCGTCTACGGTGCGATCACCGCCAAGTCGGTGCTGTCGGCGGATGCCGGCAGCGCGCGCATGAAGGAGATCGCCGCCGCCATCCAGGAGGGCGCCAGCGCCTACCTCAACCGCCAGTACATGACCATCGCCGCCGTCGGCGTCGTCATCCTGGTTCTGGTCGCTGTGCTGCTGGGCTTCGTCGCCGCCGGCGGCTTCGTGATCGGCTCGGTGCTCTCGGGTCTGGCCGGCTACATCGGCATGTACGTGTCGGTGCGCGCCAACGTCCGCACGACCCAGGCCTCGGCCACCGGCGGCATCGCCGGCGGCCTCGACGTCGCCTTCAAGTCGGGCGCCGTGACCGGCATGCTCGTCGCCGGCCTCGCGCTGCTCGGCCTCGCCGGCTACTACGGCTTCATGCAGCTGATCGGCTACGGCCTCGAGGATCGCGAGACCGCGGTCGCCCTGGTCGCCCTGGCCTTCGGCGCCTCGCTGATCTCGATCTTCGCGCGTCTCGGCGGCGGCATCTTCACCAAGGGCGCCGACGTCGGCGCCGACCTGGTCGGCAAGGTCGAGGCGGGCATCCCCGAGGACGACCCCCGCAACCCGGGCGTCATCGCGGACAACGTCGGCGACAACGTCGGCGACTGCGCCGGCATGGCCGCGGACCTGTTCGAGACCTACGTGGTGACGGTCGGCGCGACCATGGTGCTGGCCTCGATCCTCTTCGCCGGCGAGGCCTTCCTGTCCGACATGATGGTCTATCCGCTGCTGATCGGCGGCGCCTGCATCATCACCTCGATCATCGGCACCTACTTCGTGAAGCTGGGTGCCAGCAAGAAGATCATGGCGGCGCTCTACAAGGGCTTCGCGGCCTCGGTCGTGCTGTCGGCCCTGGCGCTGATCCCGGTGACGGCCCTGACCATCGGGTTCGGCACGGAGTACACCTACGGCGAGACCTCCTTCACCGGCACCGACCTCTTCTTCTGCGCCCTCGTCGGCCTCGCCGTCACCGGCCTCATCGTGGTCATCACCGAGTACTACACCGGCACCAACTTCCGTCCGGTGAAGTCGGTCGCGGCGGCCTCGGTGACCGGCCACGGCACCAACGTCATCCAGGGCCTCGCCGTCTCCATGGAGGCGACCGCCCTGCCGGCGCTGGTGATCTGCGCCGCGATCTGGGTGACCTACGTGCTGGCCGGCCTGTTCGGCATCGCCATCGCGGTCACCGCCATGCTGGCCCTGGCCGGCATGGTCGTCGCCCTCGACGCCTTCGGTCCCGTCACCGACAACGCCGGCGGCATCGCCGAGATGGCCGACCTGCCGGCCGACGTGCGCGAGACCACCGACGCGCTCGACGCGGTCGGCAACACCACGAAGGCGGTGACCAAGGGCTATGCGATCGGCTCCGCGGGCCTCGGCGCGCTGGTGCTCTTCGCGGCCTACACCGAGGACCTGAAGTACTTCATCGCCGAGGGGTCCGCGGCCTTCCAGGGGGTCGTCGTCGACTTCTCCCTGTCCAACCCCTTCGTGGTCATCGGCCTCTTCGTCGGCGGCCTGCTGCCCTACCTGTTCGGCGCCATGGGCATGATGGCCGTGGGCCGCGCCGGCGGCGCGGTGGTCGAGGAGGTGCGCCGCCAGTTCCGCGAGATCCCGGGCATCATGGAAGGCACGGGCAAGCCGGACTACGGCCGCTGCGTCGACATGCTGACCAAGGCCGCGATCAAGGAGATGATCGTGCCCTCGATGCTGCCGTTGCTCTCGCCGATCGCGCTGTTCATGATCGTCTGGGCGCTGGCCGACAAGTCGGCGGCCTTCTCGGCCCTCGGCGCGATGTTGCTCGGCGTCATCGTCACCGGCCTCTTCGTGGCGATCTCCATGACCGCCGGCGGCGGCGCCTGGGACAACGCCAAGAAGTACATCGAGGACGGCCACCACGGCGGCAAGGGCTCCGAGGCCCACAAGGCCGCGGTGACCGGCGACACGGTCGGCGATCCCTACAAGGACACCGCCGGCCCGGCCGTCAACCCGATGATCAAGATCACCAACATCGTGGCGCTGCTGCTGCTCGCGGTGATGGCGCACTGATCGCCGGAGCGCGATCCGAGGAGGCCGAAGGGCCCCGGGGCGACCCGGGGCCCTTCGTCGTTCCGCAAGGCGGCGCGGCGGGCCTCGGGCGGAACGGCAGGCCGACAGGCGGCGTTTGCGCCTGGGACTCCCGATCGGGAAAGGCAAGCGCGTGAACGATCGCACCGTCAGGATCGTCGCCCGCGTCGGCTACGGCGCGCGCGGCGTGGTCTACCTCATCGTCGGCGGCTTCGCGGTGACGGCCGCGCTGGTCGGCGGCCAGACGACCGACGCCAAGGGCGCCCTGCGCGAGCTCTGGCAGCAGCCCTTCGGCCTGGCCCTGCTGGCGCTGGTCGCGGCGGGCCTCCTGGCCCATGCCACCTGGCGCCTGCTGCAGGCGCTGCTCGACGCCGACGACCACGGCCTCGGCGCCAAGGGCCTGGTGGTGCGGGCCAGCCTGCTGGTCAGCGGCTTGGTCCATGCGGGTCTCGCCGTCTCGGCCGTGCGGCTGGCGCTGGGGGCCGGCTCGGGCGGCGGCGACTCCGAGCAGAGCCTGGCCGGCTCGCTGCTCGCGCAGCCCTTCGGCCCCTACCTGGTCGCCGCCGTCGGGCTGGCGGTGATCGCGGGCGGCCTCGGCCAGACGGGACGGGCCCTGAGCGGCCGCTTCCGCCGCACGCTGCGGCTCGAGGCCTGCGGGCTCCAGCGCCTGGGCCCGCTGTGCGCGGCCGGCCTCGCGGCGCGCGGCCTGCTGCTGGCGATCGTCGGGCTGCTGTTCCTGCTGGCGGCGCTCGAGCTGGATCCGGAGCAGGCCGGCGGGCTGACCGACGCGCTCGCATGGCTGCGCGGCCAGCCCTACGGCGGGGTGCTGTTCCTGGCGATGGCTCTCGGGCTCTTCGCCTTCGGCTGCTACAGCCTGGTCCAGGCACGCTGCCGCATCGTCCGCAACGTCGAGCTCGGCGTCCGCTGAGCGCGGCCGCTGGCGGGGCGCCTCAGCTGCCCGGCCGCTTGATGCCTTCGGTGCCGCCGAAGCGGCCGATGTTGCCGATCAGCTGCTGCAGCACCGTCAGCTCCTTGCCCTCGGTCGGCGTGGTCCGGTCGACCATCGCGATCTCCTGGGCGTCCTCCACGGTGAAGAGCTGCGTGTCGTCGACCAGGCCGGCGTCGTTGAAGGTGACGACCAGCACGCTGCGCTCGATCACCTCGGGCTCGAAGAAGGCGACCTGCTCGGTGCGCTCGCCGATGTAGTACCAGGTGTCGTCCTGGAAGGTCGACAGGGTCGAGGGCGAGCCGAGGATGCGCTGGACGTCGTCGCGACGGCTTTCGCCCGGCATGACCTCGACCACCTCCTCGGGATCCGGCAGGTTGCCGCGCACGGCGACGCGCGACGAGCAGGCGCTCAGCGCCCCGATCAGCAGGGGGGCTGCGAGAAGCAGGGCGGCGGCTCGACGCGAGGGACTGTTCATGACGCTTGATTACCGCTGCAGAGCCGGCCATTTCAAGCCCGCCATGACAATCATCGAACGCCTGCGCGCCCGCTTCTTCGCCCCGGTCTTTCCCGGCAACCCCCACGAGCCGGCGGCGCGGAGGCTCTACGAGTCCCTCGTCGCCCAGGCGCGCGAGCCGGCCTTCTACAGGGACTGCGCCGTTCCGGACAGCGTCGACGGCCGCTTCGACCTGCTGGTGCTGCACGCCTGGCTGGTCATGCGCCGCCTCAAGGACGCGCCGCCGCCGGCCGCCGAGCTGAGCCAGACGCTGTTCGACCTGCTGTTCTTCGACCTCGACCAGTCGGTCCGCGTCAGCGGCGTCGGCGACCTCAAGGTCGGGCCCAAGATCGCGGCCATGGGCCGGGCCTTCTACGGTCGCATCGCAGCCTACGACGTGGCCCTGGCCGAAGCCGAGGCGGCCGGCCGCTCCGAGGCCCTCGCCGCGGCGCTGCGGCGCAATCTCTACCGCGGCGCCGAGGTGCCGGCGGCGGTGCCGCCGGCGATGGCGGGCTACCTGCAGCGTCAGCTGGACGCCCTGGCCGTCCAGGGCGACGCCGAGCTGCTGGCCGGGCGGCTGACCTTCACCGCGCCGCCGGCCGTAGAAGCCGCGGTCTGAACTGGAAGGCGCCGCGCCCGCCGCACGCCTGCATCGCCGCTTGACCCGGGCGGGCGCTTTCACTAATTTCCGCGGCTCTCCGGCACGCGAGAGTAGGTTGCGATGAGTCAGGGCGACGCGGCTTCCGGGTCGGGTGTCAAGTTTTCCCGGCCCTTCAATCTGCGCGAGCTCGGCGAGCGGCCGGTGCGCCGGAGCGTCGAGGCGGACGCGGGCGAGCGCGCGGCCCTGGCCGAGCGCTTCGGGCTACTCGGGCTGGAGCGCCTGACCGCCGATCTGACGCTGCGCCGGTTGCGCGGCGGCAGTGTGGTCCGCGTCGCCGGGCAGCTCTCGGCAGCCGCGACGCAGCGCTGCATCGTGACCCTCGGTCCGGTGCCGGCGACGCTGGACGAGGCGTTCGAGCTGGATTTCCAGCCCGCCGTCGAGGAGGAGGCGACCGAGGTCGTGCTCGATGCGGAAGTCGAGGAGCCGGAGCCGCTGACAGGCGACAGGCTGGATCTCGGCGAGCTGGTCGCCCAGCAGGCTGCGTTGGCCCTCGACCCCTATCCGCGTGCGGCGGGGGCCAGGCTGGCGCAGAGCGACTGGGGCGCCTCCGACGAGGAGGAGGTGCCCAGCGACAACCCTTTCGCGGCGCTCGCGAGCCTGAAGGACCGCGGGCGGCGCTGAGGGAGAGGGAGCGGGGACGGGCAAAGTCCCGCCAGGGCCGTACGACAGGGCGGCCAAGGCGGGCTTGCCCGGCTGTTGCATAATGGCTAAGTAACAGGCGTCGGCGGCCCTGTCGGCGCGGCGCGACTAGAGAGAGAAGACAATGGCGGTACCCAAGAAGAAGGTTTCCAAGTCCCGGCGCAACATGCGCCGCTCGCACCACGCCCTGTCGACTTCGGCGATCGTCGAGGACAAGGACAGCGGCGAGTTGCGCCGTCCGCATCACGTCGACCTGAAGAGCGGGATGTACCGGGGCCGGCAGATTCTGCAGCCGAAGGAAGAGTTCTAGGCCCGACGGCCGTGACTCGGCCGTTCCCCATGATGATGGACGGAGCGCGGTGACCGGGCGCCTGACCATAGCCCTGGATGCCATGGGCGGCGACCACGCCCCGGGTGCGGTGCTGCGCGGGGCGAACCTCGCGTTGCGCCGCCATCCGAACGTGAACTATCTCGTCTATGGCCGTTCCGAGGACGTCGAGCCGCTGCTCCGCAAGCTGAAGCGGCTGCGCCGCGCGGTCGAGTTCGTCCATACCGACGAGGTGGTCGGCAGCGACGTGAAGCCTTCGGTCGCGCTGCGCACCGGGCGCAAGTCCTCGATGCGCCTGGCGATCGAGGCGGTGAAGGGCAACCTCGCCAAGGCCGTCGTCTCCTCGGGCAATACCGGCGCCCTGATGGCGATGGCGAAGCTGGCGTTGCGCACCCTGCCGGGCGTCGATCGGCCCGCGATCGCCTCCTTCTTCCCGACCCAGCGCGGCGAATCGGTGATGCTCGATCTCGGCGCGAACGTCATCTGCGACAGCGACAACCTCGTCCAGTTCTCGGTGATGGGCACCGCCTTCGCCCGTTCCGTGCTTGGCCTGCCGGCGCCCTCCTTCGGTCTGCTCAACGTCGGCACCGAGGAGATGAAGGGCAATGAAGCCCTTCAGGAGGCCGCAGCCATCCTGCGCACCACCAACCTGGCGGGTCAGTTTCACGGCTTCGTCGAGGGCGACGACATCGCCAAGGGCACGGTCGACGTCGTGGTCACCGACGGTTTCACCGGCAACGTCGCGCTGAAGACCGCCGAAGGCACCGTCAAGCTCTACACCGAGTTCCTGCGCGCGACCTTCCGGCACTCGCTGCTGGCCAGCCTCGGCTACCTGCTGGCCAAGCCGGCGATGCGCAAATTGCGCGCGCGGGTCGATCCGCGGCGCTACAACGGCGCCGTCTTCCTGGGTCTCAACGGCATCGCGGTGAAGAGCCACGGCGGCAGCGACGCGCTCGGCTTCGCCCATGCGATCGGCTTGGCGGTCGATCTCGCGCGCCACGGCTTCATCGAAACCATGCGCGAGGACTTCGTCTCGCTGGCGGCGGCACGCGACGGTACGGCGCCCCGTGTGGCGGCATCCTGAGCCGGCCGCCCGGAATGCCAGTCACGCGTTCTCTGGTCATCGGCCATGGTGCCTATCTGCCCGAGAAGATCCTGACCAACGACGATCTCATGAAGATCGTCGATACCGACGACGCCTGGATCCGTCAGCGCACCGGCATCACGCAGCGCCACATCGCCGCCGAGGGCGAGAACACCTCCGACCTCGGGCTGGCGGCCAGCCGGCGGGCGCTCGAGGTGGCCGGGCTGGCGCCCAACGACCTCGATCTGGTCGTCTGCGCGACCTCGACCCCGGACCAGACCTTTCCGGCCACGGCGACGCAGATCCAGGCGCGGCTCGGGATGACCCGCGGCGCCGCCTTCGACGTCCAGGCGGTCTGCTCGGGCTTCGTCTACGGCCTGGCGATCGCCGACAATTTCATCCGCACGGGGCAGGCCAGCACCGCGCTGGTCGTCGGTGCCGAGACCTTCAGCCGGATCCTCGACTGGACCGACCGCACGACCTGCGTGCTGTTCGGCGACGGTGCCGGCGCCGTGGTGCTGCGCGCCGGCCCGGGCGAGGGCGGCGCCGCCGACCGCGGCGTGCTCTCGACCCATATCTATTCGGACGGCACGCACCACGACGCGCTCTACGTCGACGGCGGGCCTTCCTCGACGCGCACCACGGGCCACCTGCGCATGCAGGGCCGCGAGGTCTTCCGCCATGCCGTGGTGCGCATGGCCGAGGCCATCGACACCGCCCTGGAGAGCAACGGCCTGACCCCGGGCGACATCGACTGGATGGTGCCCCATCAGGCCAACGCGCGGATCATCGAGGCGATGGCCAAGCGGCTGAACCTGCCGCTCGACCGGGTCGTGATGACGGTCGACCGCCACGCCAACACCTCCGCGGCCTCGATCCCGCTGGCCCTGGCCGAGGCCGCCGGCGACGGCCGCATCGGCAGCGGCGACCTGGTGCTGCTCGAGGCCATGGGCGGCGGTTTCACCTGGGGCTCCGCCCTGGTCCGCTGGTAGCGCCGGCCGCTGCGGCGGCCGCCCCTCTGGACGGCTTTCCGGTGCCGGCGGAGCCGCTCCGCCTTTCGGGTGATTGACCGCGTGAAGGCCCTGCCTTAAGGTCTTGATAAACCGTAAGGAGGCGGGGCATGACTGGCCAGACTCTCACGCGCGCCGATCTCAGCGAGGCCGTCTATCAGGAAGTCGGCCTCTCCCGGAACGAGTCGGCCGACCTGGTCGAGGCCGTGCTCGGCGAGATGGCCGACGCCCTGGTCGAGGGCCAGATGGTCAAGATTTCCTCCTTCGGCACTTTTTCGGTGCGCGAGAAGGGCGAGCGCGTCGGCCGCAATCCGAAGACCGGCGAAGAGGTCCCGATCCTGCCGCGCCGCGTCCTCGTGTTCCGCGCTTCTCACGTCCTGAAGCAGCGCATCAACAGGGAATAGCCGGTGCATCAGCCTGTGCGCGCCGCTTCCGCCGCCCGCCAGGGCGGCAAGTCGGCTGCAGCCTTCCGAACGATCAGCGAGGTCTCCGAGGAGCTCGACGTGCCGCAGCACGTCCTGCGCTTCTGGGAGACCAAGTTCGCCCAGGTCCGCCCGCTCAAGCGCGGCGGTGGGCGGCGCTACTACCGGCCAGAGGACATCGAGTTGCTGCGCCGGATCCGGCAGCTGCTCTACAGCGAAGGCTACACCATCAAGGGCGTACAGAAGCTGCTGCGCGAGGGCGGCGCCAAGTCGGCCGACGAGGGTGGGGCAGACGGTGAAATTTCGAAGGAACGAAAAGAGTTGAAGGCGATCCTTGACGATCTGGTTCAAGTCAGGGATCTGCTTCGGAAAGGCGTTTCCTGAGCGTTGCGTCATTGCCCCCGGCGGCGCGTCTCGCTATAGAGGAGCGCTTCCGCCCGACGGCCCTGCCGGAGGGCGGCATGACGGAGCGTAGCGCAGCCTGGTAGCGCACTTGACTGGGGGTCAAGGGGTCGTGGGTTCAAATCCCGCCGCTCCGACCAGCGACGACAGCGGCCGGCCGGATCCTCCGGCCGGCCGTTCGCCTTTCGACCCGCGGCATCCGCCCTTGTGCCGGGCCCCAGGGCCGCCAAGATGTGTCTCTTCACCCCTCCTTCGAAACGGGAAGGCGCCATGCCGGGCTACAGCAGGATCGACGAGGGTTTCTACGCGAGCGGCCAGATCGAGCCCGATGACCTGCCGGAGATCGCGGGGCTGGGCGTGCGGACCCTCGTCAACAACCGCCCCGACGGCGAGGGCGGCCCCGACCAGCCGGACTCGCGCACAATGCGGGCCGCCGCGGAGGCCGCCGGGCTCACCTACCACTACCTGCCGATGACGCCCCAGAGCCTAAGCCCTGCGCTCCTGGAGGAATTCCGCAAGGCGGTCGAGGGTAGCGAGGGGCCGGTGCTGGCGCACTGCAAGTCGGGGGCGCGCTCGGCGGCGCTCTGGGCGCTGACCGAGACCTGCCACAACGCCGGCGACGTGGAGCGGACCCTGGAGAAGACCCGCGCCGCCGGCTACGACCTGACCGGCATGCGGCCGATGATCGAGCAGTACGTCGCTTGGCACGAGCAGCAGAAGAAAGCCTGAGGGGCGACGCCGGACTTCCGGCGAAGGCGACCGCCCTCGGCAGGCATTTGTTAGGGGTTTTGCTGTAGACGGGCGAGCCTGCCGCTCGTCCTCGCTCGGATGGGAGGCGTTGCGGAGCGCGTGCCGGACCCGCCGGCCTCCGACGGCTTCAACTCAGGCCCGGCGTGCCGGGACGGTCCAGTAGCACCATGGTAGCCCTTCACGCCTACTCCGCCGCGGGCGACGACACCGCTTCGGCGCTCGAGCGGCTCGCGCTCGAATTTGACACCCGCCCGGTCGGTGCGGCCAGCCTCGCCTTCCTGTTCTACGGCTGCGGGCACGACGACGCGGCGATCCTGGACTTCATGGCGGCGCACCTGCCGGGCACCCCGCTGATCGGCGGTACCTCGAGCGCCGGGCTGCTCTGTTCCGGCCGTCACCGCGACGGACGCTCGATCGGCCTGCTGGTCGTCGAGGACGAGCCCGGCTTCTACGGCGTCGCCGCGGCGAGCCTGGGCGAAGATCCCTCCGCCACCGCGCGGCGGCTCCTGCTGAGCGCCCTCGACAATGCCGGCTGTCCGGGGGAGCTGCCCGATCTCGTCTGGGTCTACCAGTCGCCGGGGCGGGAGGAACAGGTCGTCGCCGGCCTGCGCAGCGTGCTCGAGGACAGCTGCCCGATCATCGGCGGCAGCGCGGCAGACGACACCGTCGCCGGTCAGTGGCGCCTGGCGAGCACGGAGGGACCGCTCGCCGAGGGGCTGGCGGTCGCGGTGCTCTTTCCCTCCGGCGGCATCGCCTACGCCTACCAGAGCGGCTACCGGCCGACCGGGACCGCCGGCGTCGTGACGCGCCTCGCCGCCGCGGCCACGCCGGCGGCGCCGGAGAGCCGGCGGATTCTCGAGATCGACGGCCGGCCGGCCGCCGAGGTCTACAACGAGTGGCTCGCGGGCCTGCTCGACGACCGTATGGCGACGGGCGGCAGCATCCTGGCACAGACGACGATGCATCCCCTGGCCGTCGAGGCCGGGCGGATCAGTGGCATCCCGCAGTACCTGCTGGTGCATCCGGACGCGATCGGGGAAGGCGGCTCGCTGGAGACCTTCGCCGAGGTCGCGCTCGGTGCCCGCCTGGAACTGATGACCGGCAGCGAGGCGCTGCTCATCGAGCGCGCGGGCAAGGTCGCGCTCGACGCCGCCGCGCGCCTGCCGGGCGGTGCCGAGTCCCTGGCCGGCGGCGTGCTGGTCTATTGCGCCGGCTGCAGCATGGCCGTCGGCGACGGCATGCCCGCTGTCGCGAAGGCCATCTCCCGCAGCTTCGAGGCGCGCCCCTATCTCGGCTGCTTCACCTTCGGCGAGCTCGGGCAGATCGTCGGCCGCAACCGCCATGGCAACCTGATGATCTCCGCCATCGCTTTCGGACGCTAGGGAAGAGTAGATGAGGGATCCCGCAGGCGACGAGAGGGAAGAGCTGCTACAGGCTATCGCCTCCTTGAAATGGGAGAACGAGAACCTGCGCGCCGAGGCCCTGCAGTCGCGCCTGCTGCTGCGCGGGATGGAGGCCCTGCTCTCGGTCGAGGACCAGGAGGACCCCTTTCGCAGCGTCTTCTCCTCCCTCTGGTCGACCTTCGCCTTCGCGCAGGCGATGGTGCTGATCGAGACGCGCGAGGAAGAGCTGCGCTGCACCGTCGGCGAGCCCGCCGAGCTGATCGGCTCGCGCTGGCCGATCGGCGCGCTCTTCGAGAAGGTGATGGCCGGCCGGGTCGCCGCCGTCTTCTCCCACCAGGGTGTCGCCGAATGGAGCCGGGCTGAGGGGCTGCCCCTGTCCCGGGACCAGGCCGCGCTCTACCTGCCGCTCAGGATGCGCAAGCGGCGCGGCGTCCTGGTGCTGCTGCGGGCGCCCGGCGAGAAGGGCTTCGACCACTGCGATATCGCGCTCGCGCGCAAGTTCAGCCTGCTGGCCTCGCACGCGCTCGCGGCCCTGACCGCGCGCCAGGCGATCGAGGCGAGCCGGGGGCGGGCGCTGGCCGCCGAGGAGGAGAGCCGCGCCAAGAACATGTTCCTGGCGAACATGAGCCACGAGCTGCGCACGCCGCTCAACGCTATCATCGGCTTTTCGGAGCTGATGGAGCAGGAGGCTTTCGGGCCGATCGGCGTGCCGGCCTACGCGGGCTATGTCCGCGACATCCGCGGCAGCGGCCACCACCTGCTCGGCATCGTCAACAACCTGCTGCTGCTCAGCCGCATCGAGGCCGGGCAGCACCGCACCGACATCGAGCCGATCGCACTGGCCGACGCGCTGGAGGCGGCAGCGCGTCTTCTGGAGATCGATCTCACGCGCTTCGGCGTCCGCCTCGCGATCGATCCGATCGACCCCGGCCTGCGGGTCGCGGCCGACGAGGGCGGGCTGCGCCAGATCCTGGTCAACCTGATCGGCAACGCCGCGAAGTTCTCGCCCGAGGGCGCGGAGATCCGGGTCGGCCTGGCGGCGCCGAAGGGCGGCGAGGGCTATCGGCTGGTCGTCAGCGACCGTGGCTGCGGGGTGCCGCCCGAAACGCTGGCGCAGATCGGCAAGCCCTTCATCCAGGCCGAGAACTCCTATGTCCGCGGCTACCAGGGCACCGGCCTGGGCCTCGCCATCAGCTACCGCCTGGCCCAGAGCATGGGCGGCTCCATCGCCATCGAGAGCGAGGTCGGCCGGGGCACCCGGGCGACCCTGACGCTGCGGGCGGTCGAGGCGGAACAAGCGGTGCCGAAGAGCACCGCCGACGGAGACGGCAAGCCGGCGCTGAAGACGCAGTGGGTCGCCTGATCGCAAGGACAGGCTATCCGAACAGGCCGCGACCCCGCTCGGTCAGCCGGCAGACCAGCCAGTCGGGCTTGAGAGCGTTGTCGAACCAGGGTTCGGCCCAGCCCTTGTCGACACAGGCCCGGATCGTGCGCTCGCTGTAGCGCTGCCCGTGCTCGTCGAACAGCGGCAGCTTGCCTCCGGGCTGGTCCAGCCCGCGCGCCAGCCAGGCCTTCTGTACGACACTTGGCTGGTTCGCCACCGCCATGCCCCCATTGCGGTCTCTCTTGCTCTACGATAACGCGGGGAGGCCTAAGGGCAAGCCGAGGAGGACGAAGGCCGTGGCCACGCCCGCCAGCCTGATCTACATGACCGCCGCCGACGGCGCCGCCGCGAAGGCGCTGGGGCGCGACCTGCTCGGCGCTCGCCTGGTCGCCTGCGCCAATGTCATCGAGGGCATGACGCCGATCTTCCGCTGGGAGGGCGAGGTCGTCGAGGGCTCGGAGGCGGTGCTGATCGTCAAGACGCGCAGCAGCCTGATCGAGGCGGTGACGCGCTTCGTCCAGGAGCGGCACAGCTACGACTGCCCCTGCGTCGTCGCCCTGCCCATCGAGGGCGGCAACCCGGCGTTCCTGGCGTGGATCGCGGAGGAAACCGAGCGCTGAAGGATTGGAAATTTCACCCGGTCCGCAGGCCGGGACGTCTCTGCGTCAGGGGGGCCACCGACGGGAGACAGGCCGGCGCGGACGCGAGGCCCCACTCGGCCTCTCGGTCCAGGCGGGCCGTCAGTGCGGAACAGTCAGCGCAGGCGCGGACCCGAGCCGAGGCGACGCTTGACCTCGTTCCGGTAGTCGACGTCCCAGACGACGCGCTTCAGGTCGATGTCGGCGGCCTCGTCTCGACCGGTCCCGGAACCCGCCTCTGCGGCATCTGCGAAGGAGGCCGGGAAGACCTGGATCGTCGCGTCGTGCGTGTAGACTGCGTAGGGTTCGATCATGCTCATGACGGTAGGATCGATGCGAAAGTGGGCAAGATCGTGACACGACTGGGGCGAGGGTCGGGTCATTTCCACCAAATCTCCTGCAACTTTCGGTAAGGATTGTTCATACTTCCGCGGGACTGCCCTGCAGGCGCCCCGCTTGCCGCGATTCCGGCGCCCGACTAGTCTCGAGCGACTGCAAGCAGCGGACGGATTCCATGTCGGATCGCTCGGCGGGTCTGGCCACCGCCTTCTCGGCCATCGGCCACCTCTACGTCCATCTCTTCACCGCGATCTACGCGGTGATCTTCCTGTCGCTGGAAGAAGTCTGGTCGCTGCCCTACCACGAACTGCTCAAGCTCTGGAGCCTGGGAGCGCTGCTGGTCGGTCTCGCCGCCCTGCCGGCCGGCTGGCTCGGCGACCGCTGGTCGAAGACCGGCATGATGGTCGTCTACTTCCTCGGGTTGGGCAGCGCCTCGATCGTCTGCGGCCTGGTCGACGGCCCGACCGCGTTGCTCGTCGGGCTCGCCGCCATCGGCCTCTTCGCCTCGATCTACCACCCGGTCGGCATCGCCTGGCTGGTGCGCAACGCCAAGAAGCGCGGCAAGGCGCTGGGCTTCAATGGCGTGTTCGGCGGCGTCGGCGTCGCCAGCGCCGGCCTGGTCGCCGGCTCGTTGATCGATTTCTGGTCCTGGCGCGCCGCCTTCATCGTGCCCGGCGTGCTGTGCCTGGCGACGGGCTTGCTGCTGCTCTGGTGCGTCGCCCGGGGCCACGTCACCGAGGGCGACGCGGCGGCCGAGTCGGGGCAGCCCTCGTCGCGGTCCGCGATGCTGCGCGGCTTCCTGATCCTGCTCTGGACCATGATGGTCATCGGCCTGGTGTTCCAGGGCACCCAGGCGGCCCTGCCCAAGGTCTTCGACCTGCGGCTGCGCGAGATCGCCGGCGCGGGCGCCTTCGGCATCGGGGCCATCGTCTCCGTCGTCTACGGCGTCGGCTCCCTGGTGCAGATCCTGGGCGGCCATTTGGCGGACCGCCATTCGCTCAAGCGGGTCTACATCGGCGCCTTCCTGCTCCAGGTCCCGGTGCTCTTCGCGGTGGCCGCCTTCGCCGGCCTGCCGCTGATTGCGGTCGCGACGCTGACGGTGCTGCTGTCGGCCGGCGCGCTTCCGGCCGAGAACATGCTGCTCGCCCGCTACACGCCCGAGCGGCACCGTAGCCTCGCCTACGGCGTCAAGTTCGTGCTGGCCTTCGGCACCGCGCCCCTGGCGATCTGGGTGGCGGCCGAGGTGCAGTCGGTGACCGGCGAGTTCTACTGGCTGTTCGCGGCGATGGCGCTGCTGACCGTCACCGCCTTTGTCGCCGCCCTGTTCCTGCCCGGCGACGGCGACCCCGTGCCGGCCGAGCGACCGCGCGCGCCGCTACCGCAACCGGCCGAGTAGAGCGGCCCCTGGAATCGGCCGAGCCAGCAGGAAAGGCAGGCGAATGGCGATCCGCCTCGAGCGTCTCGACCACCTGGTGCTGACGGCGCGCGACCTGGAGGCGACCTGCGCCTGGTACGAGCGGGTCCTCGGCATGACCCGGGAGAGCTTTGGCGAGGGCCGTGTCGCCCTGCGTTATGGCGACCAGAAGATCAACGTGCATCCCTATCCCAGCCCGGTCTGGCCACTGGTTGCCGACATCGCGATCCCGGGCAGCCTCGACCTCTGCTTCCTGGTCGAGGGCCCGCTCGAGGCCGTGGCCAGCAAGCTCGAGGCGCTGGGGGTGCCGCTCGAGCTCGGCCCGGTCGCCCGGACCGGCGCGCTCGGCGAGCTTCTCTCGGTCTATCTGCGCGATCCCGACCGCAACCTGATCGAGCTGTCGGTCTACCGGTCTTAGACCGCCGGCGGCCTCTTCCCTGGACAAGCCGGCGCGCTTGGCGACAATTGGGCGAGGCGGTGCCCGCTTCGCCCACGTCGGCCCGAGCGGTCCGCATAGAAACAGGGAGAGCCACATGCCGATCGCAACTCTTCGCCGTCCGCTCGCCGCGGTCGCCGTGACCGCCGCAGCGGCCCTCGGCCTCGCCACCCTGGGCCTCGCCCGCGCCGAGACGCCGACCGACACGCTGGTCATCGCCGACAAGATCGACGACATCGTCTCGCTCGATCCCGCGGAAAGCTTCGAGTTCTCGGGCAACGACCTCCTGAACAACGCCTACGACACGCTGGTCGAGCTCGACCCGACGGACCTCGGCCCGCTGGTGCCGGGGCTGGCCGAAAGCTGGTCCGTCGCCGAGGACGGCGTCACCTACACCTTCAGGATCCGCGAGGGCGTGACTTTCCATTCCGGCAACCCGGTGACGGCGGAGGACGCCGCCTGGTCGCTGCACCGCGCGGTCAAGCTGGACAAGACCCCCTCCTTTATCCTGACCCAGTTCGGCTTCACGCCGGACAACGTCGACCAGATGATCCGCGCGACCGGGCCCCACGAGCTGACCATCGTCACCGACCGCAGCTACGCGCCGACCTTCTTCTATAACTGCCTGACGGCGGTCGTCGCCTCGGTCGTCGACAAGGCCGAGGCGCTGTCGCACGAGGTCGAGGGCGACTACGGCTATGAGTGGCTGAAGACCCATACCGCCGGCTCGGGCGCCTACAGCCTGCGCGCCTACAAGCCGAGCGACTCCTATGTCATGGAGGCCAACGAGGACTTCTGGCGCGGTGCGCCGCCGCTGAAGCGGGTCTTCGTGCGCCACGTGCCGGAAGCTTCGACCCAGCGCCTGCTGCTCGAGCGCGGCGACGTCGACATCGCCCGCAAGCTGACGCCGACCGACGTCGAGGGCATCGCCGGCAACGAGGAGGTCGCGGTGACCGACGAGGTGCGCGGCCAGATCCGCTACCTGTCGCTGAACCAGAAGGTCGAGGCGCTCAGCAATCCGAAGGTGGTCGAGGCCTTCAAGTACCTGGTCGACTACGACGGCATGGCCGGCTCCTTCCTCAAGGGCCAGTTCATGGTCCATCAGGCCTTCCTGCCTAAGGGCTTCCTCGGCGCCATCGAGGACCGGCCCTATGGGCTCGACGTCGAGAAGGCCAAGGAGCTGCTGGCCGAGGCCGGGGTCGAGGACCTGCAGGTGCGCATCTTCGTGCGCAACGACCAGGACCGCCTCGAGGTCGCCCAGGCCCTGCAGAACACCTGGGCCCAGGCCGGAATCCAGGCCGAGCTGCGGGTCGGCACCGGCGCCGAGATCCTGACCGACTACCGGGCGCGCAAGCACGACATCTATCTCGGCGACTGGGGCCCGGACTACCCGGACCCCCACACCAACGCCGACACCTTCGCCCGCAACCCCGACAACTCGGACGAGGCGGGGCTGACCGGGATCCTGGCGTGGCGCAACGCCTGGCCGGCCGACGAGGTGGAGGAGATCACCGACATGGCGGTGCTCGAGCGGGATGGCGAGAAGCGCGCTGCCATGTACGGCGAGATCCAGCGCCTGCACCAGACCTTCTCGCCCTTCGTGGTGATGTTCCAGCGCATCGAGCAGGTCGCCAGCCGGCGCAACGTCGCGGGCTTCTCGGCCGGCGGCTCGATCCACTCGGCCTTCTACTGGAACGTCACCAAGGAGTGACCGACCGGCCGAGGATTCCGCCGGGAGCGCAGGCGTGAGCGACCGGGCGGGCGCGGCCGGCCCTGCGGGCCGGCCGCTGCGCGGCGGCCTCATTCCGGGCCTGCTCAAGCGTCGGGCCTGGGCGCTGGCCGGGCTGGTCGCGACCCTGGCCGCGACCTTCCTGGGCCTGCTGCTCGTCACCTTCGTCATCGGGCGGGTGATCCCGATCGACCCGGTCCTGGCCATCGTCGGCGAGCGGGCGACGACGGCGCAGTACGAGGCGGCGCGCAGCGCGCTCGGCCTCGACCGGCCGCTGTTGACGCAGTTCGCGATCTACGTCCGCGACGTCCTCGCCGGCGATCTCGGCACCTCGATCCTGACCGCCCGGCCGGTGCTCCAGGACATCGCCCGGGTGTTCCCGGCGACCCTGGAGCTGGCGACCATCGCGACCCTGGTCGGCGTCCTGCTCGGCGTGCCCATGGGCGTGGTCGCGGCGGTCCGCCAGGGACGCCTGGCCGACCAGGCCATCCGGCTGCTCGGCCTGTTCGGCTACTCCATGCCGGTCTTCTGGCTGGGGCTCATGGGCCTGCTGCTCTTCTACGGCGAGCTCGGCTGGGTCGGCGGCCCGGGGCGGCTCGACACCAGCTACCAGTTCGTCTTCGATCTCGACGTGCCGCAGGTCACCGGCGCGATCCTGGTCGACACCGCCCTGGCCGGCGCCTGGGACGTTTTCCGCAACGCCCTGACCCACATCGTCCTGCCGGCCGGCGTGCTCGGCTACTACTCCCTGGCCTACATCAGCCGGATGACCCGCTCCTTCATGCTGGAGCAGCTGCGCCAGGAGTATGTCGTGACGGCGCGGGTCAAGGGCATGCCGGAGTGGCGTGTCGTCTGGATCCACGCGCTCGGCAACGTCCAGGTGCCGCTGATCACCGTGATCGCGCTGTCCTACGCCCAGCTGCTCGAAGGCTCGGTGCTGACCGAGACGGTCTTCGCCTGGCCCGGGCTCGGCCTCTACATTACCCAGGCGCTCTTCTCCGGCGACCTCGCCGCGGTGATGGGCGGCACCATCGTGGTCGGCGCCGCCTTCATCCTGCTCAACCTGCTCTCCGACCTGCTGTACCGGCTGGTCGACCCCCGGTCCCGCTGATGGCGCTCTCCAGCCCGACCCTGCTGCCCGGCGCCTGGCGCGGCTGGCTGACCACCGCCACCCCCCGGTCGCGCCGCCAGGCCTGGCTCGGGCAGGCCTACCTCGCCTGGCTGGCGCTGCTGCGCAATCCCCTGGCCCTGTTCGGGCTGCTGATCGTGCTGGCGCTGGTGCTGGCCGCCGCCGCGGCGCCGCTGCTGGCGAGCCACGATCCCCTGGCCCAGGATCTCGGCAACCGCCTGCAGCCGCCGGGCAGCCCGGGCCACTGGCTCGGCACCGACGAGTTCGGCCGCGACCTCTGGAGCCGCGTCGTCCACGGCGCCCGGGTGACCCTCTACATCGTCCTGCTGGTCGTGGTGACGGCGCCGGTCTTCGGCCTCGCGGTCGGCACGGCGGCGGGCTACTTCGGCGGGGCCCTCGGCGTCCTGCTGATGCGCCTGACCGACATCTTCCTGGCCTTCCCGCGGCTGATCCTGGCGCTGGCCTTCGTCGCCGCCCTGGGGCCGGGCATCGAGAACGCCGTGCTGGCGATCGCGCTGACCGCCTGGCCGCCCTACGCGCGGGTCGCGCGCGCCGAGACCCTGACGGTGCGCCGCTCCGACTACATCGCGGCCGCCCGCCTGCAGGGCGCCGGCTCCTGGCGCATCGTCACCGGCCACGTCATGCCGATGTGCCTGTCGTCGGTCATCGTGCGCATCACCCTGGACATGGCCGGCATCATTCTGGTCGCCGCCGGCCTCGGCTTCCTCGGCCTCGGCGCCCAGCCGCCGCTGCCGGAGTGGGGCCTGATGATCTCCTCGGGGCGCAAGTTCCTGTTCGACCAGTGGTGGGTCGCGACCGTGCCGGGCCTGGCGATCTTCATCGTCAGCCTCGGCTTCAACCTGCTCGGCGACGGCCTGCGCGACGTGCTCGACCCCCGGAGCGCGGGCCGATGAGCGCGGTCCTATGAGCGCGGGCCGATGAGCGGGCTGCTCGCCGTCGAGGACCTGCGGGTCGCCTTCGACACGCCCGCCGGGCGGGTCGAGGCGGTGCGCGGCATCTCCTTCGGCCTCGGTCGCGAGCGGCTCGGGATCGTCGGCGAGTCGGGCTCGGGCAAGACCATGACCGGCCGCGCGATCCTGCGGCTGGTCGAGCCGCCGGGGCGGGTGACGGCCCGGCGCCTGGACTTCGACGGCCAGGACCTGCTGCGCCTGCCGGAGCGGCAGATGCGGGCGCTGCGCGGCCGCCGCCTGGCGATGGTCATGCAGGACCCGAAGTACTCGCTGAACCCGGTGATGACCGTCGGGCGGCAGCTCACAGAGGGCCTGCGCCGGCGCGAGCGGCTGTCCCGGGGCGAGGCCACGGCGCGCGCCGTCGCCATGCTCGAGGCGGTGCAGATCCGCGATCCGGAACGGGTCCTGCGCGCCTACCCGCACGAGCTGTCGGGCGGCATGGGCCAGCGGGTCATGATCGCCATGATGCTGATCCCCGAGCCCGACCTGCTGATCGCCGACGAGCTGACCTCGGCGCTCGACGTCACGGTGGAGGCCGAGGTGCTGGGCATCCTCGACGCGCTGGTGCGCGAGCGCGGGCTCGGCCTGATCTTCATCAGCCACGACCTGCCGCTGGTCGCGCGCTTCTGCGACCGCGTGCTGGTGATGTACGCCGGCCGCATCGTCGAGGAGCTGGCCGCCGCCGAGCTCGGCCGGGCCAGCCATCCCTACACCCGCGGCCTGCTCGGCTGCCTGCCGTCGGTCGGCGGCCCGCGCCGGCCGCTGCCGACGCTGCGGCGCGACCCGGCCTGGGCGGAGTAGGGCCGGTGGCGCTGATCGAGATCGAGGGCCTTGAGGTCGTCTTCGCCAGCCACGGCGACCGGGTGCGCGCGGTCGACGGCATCGACCTGGCGGTCGAGGCGCGCGAGTCCTTCGGCCTCGTCGGGGAGTCCGGCTCGGGCAAGTCGACGGTGCTGCGCGCGCTCTGCGGCCTGGCCCCGGTCACGGCCGGGCAGGCGAGGATCGCCGGCCTGCCGCCGCCGCGCGGGCACGGCGGCGGGCGGGCCCGCGCCTTCGCCCGCCGCGTCCAGATGGTCTTCCAGGATCCCTTCGGCTCGCTGCACCCGCGCCACAGCGTCGACCGGGTGCTCTCGGAGCCGCTGCTGATCCACCGCCTGGGCGACCGGCGCGAGCGCGACCGGCGCGTCGAGGCGGCGCTGGCCGACGTCGGCCTCGACGCCTCCTACCGCTTCCGCTACCCGCACCAGCTCTCGGGCGGCCAGCGCCAGCGCGTCGCCGTGGCGCGCGCCCTGATGCTGGAGCCCTCGGTGCTGCTGCTCGACGAGCCGACCTCGGCGCTCGACGCCTCGGTCCAGGCCGAGGTGCTGAACCTGCTGAGCCGGCTGCGCGAGGAGCGCGGCCTGACCTTCCTGATGGTCAGCCACGACGTCGCCGTCATCGACCACATGTGCGACCGCCTGGCGGTCATGCAGGGCGGCCGCATCGTCGAGGTCCTCGACCGCGCCGCCCTGGCCGGCGGCGACCTGCGCGAGGCCTACAGCCGCACCCTGCTCGAGTCCAGCCGCGCCCACGCGCCGGCGGGAACTTAGGTAGGCAGGACCGCGCTCACACGCTTCCATGGTTCGACAGGCTCACCATGAAGCGACGGGGACGTGTGCGCCGGCGTCGGCTCTGACGTCATCCCCGCGGAGGCGGGGATCCATAGGGAGCCAGAGTCAGCGCACCAGCTCGTCGTAGAGGTCGCGCCACTCCGGGTTCTCCCGCTCTATGAGCCGGATCTTCCATTCTCGATTCCACTTCTTGAGCTGCTTCTCGCGCAGGATCGCACCCTCCATCGTCTCGTGCCTTTCGAGATAGACGAGCTGTTGGACGCCATAGCGCTTGGTGAAGCCGTCGACGGCGCCGGTCCTATGCTGCCAGGCGCGCGCCTGGAGATTGCTCGTCACGCCGACGTAGAGCGTACCGGCACGGCCGCTGGCGAGGATGTAGACGCAGGGCTCCTTCATCGCCGCAGGATGCCATTTCCCGGGTCCCTATGGATTCCCGCCTTCGCGCACTGGTGTCCGGGATTTGTGATGCGGCCTGAGTGTCATGAGA
>NZ_JBBDQW010000009.1:28629-59063 GCF_040905785.1 Tistlia sp. | reverse complement strand
TCGCGACGAGGACGCGCGCGCCGACCGCTCGCCGGGCGAGTTCTACCAGCTCGACTTCGAGATGTCCTTCGTCACCCAGGACGACGTCTTCGCCGCGCTGGAGCCGGTCATGAGCGGCGTCTTCGAGGAGTTCGGCCGGGGCCGCTCGGTGACGCCGCCGCCCTTCCCGCGGATTCCCTTCGAGGAGGCGCTGCTGAGGTACGGCAGCGACAAGCCGGACCTGCGCAACCCGATCGAGATCGTCGACGTCACCGCCGACTTCGCCGGCGGCGGCTTCGGCATCTTCTCGCGCCTGATCGAGGAGGGCGCGGCGGTGCGCGCGATTCCGGCGCCCGGCGCCGCCAGGCAGGCGCGCAGCTGGTTCGACAAGCTGAACAGCTGGGCCCAGCAGGAGGGCAAGCCCGGCCTCGGCTACATCGTCTTCGGCGAGGACGGCGAGGCGCGCGGCCCGATCGCCAAGAACCTGGAGGCGGTGCGCGTCGCCCGGATCAAGGCGACCGCCGGCCTGGCGAACGGCGACGCGGTCTTCTTCTCCTGCGACAAGCCGCGGGCGGCAGCCGCCTTCGCCGGCCAGGTCCGCACCAAGCTGGGCCAGGAGCTCGACCTGCTCGAGAAGGACGCCTTCCGCTTCTGCTGGATCGTCGACTTCCCGATGTACGAGCGCGACGAGGAGACCGGCAGGATCGAGTTCTCGCACAACCCCTTCTCGATGCCGCAGGGCGGCATGGAGGCCCTGGAGACGATGGATCCGCTGGAGATCAAGGCCTTCCAGTACGACATCGTCTGCAACGGCGTCGAGCTCTCCTCGGGCGCGATCCGGAACCACCTGCCCGACGTCATGGTCAAGGCCTTCGAGATCGCCGGCTACGGCGCCGAGGAGGTCGAGGCGCGCTTCGCCGGACTGTTCAACGCGCTGCGCTACGGCGCGCCGCCGCACGGCGGCTCGGCGCCGGGCATCGACCGCATCGTCATGCTGCTGGCCGACGAGCCCAACATCCGCGAGATCATCGCCTTCCCGCTCAACCAGCGGGCCGAGGACCTGATGATGATGGCGCCCTCCGGGGTGCCGCCGGAGCGCCTGCGCGAGCTCTGCCTCAAGCTCGCCCTGCCGCCAGCCAAGAAGGGCTAATGGGCGCTCGCCTCGACACGTGCCGGCCCCCTTATCCGGCTTTTCCAAGAGCTTGCCTTAAGCTTTTGACAAGAAATCAGAGGCACGGTTAGAATCCTTTTGGAATTCGGGGGGATTCAACCGGCATGCGAACCATCCTGATGGCAGCTCCGCTGCTGCTGGCGCTCGGCGGCTGCGCGCTGCCGCCCGCGCTCTCCATCGCCTCGCTCGTCCTGGACGCCGGCAGCTACGCGGCCAGCGGCAAGTCGGTCGCCGACCATGGCATCTCGCTGATCGCCGAGCAGGACTGTGCGCTGCTCAACCTGGTCAGCGAGGGTGCGATCTGCCGCGAGACGCCGACCTACGACACGGCGATGGTGGCGGCGCTCGAGCCGCTGCCGGGAACCTCGCCCCTGCCGGCAGCCGACGGGGCGACCCAGGTGTCGGGGGAGCGCCGGGGCCTGCCGTTCCTGTCCGACGGCCTGCCGCGCAGCGCCACGGCCCTGCGGCCGGTGCCGCCGGCCACCACCCTTGTGGCCGAAAGCCCTTGATCGCGCCTCGCTCTCGCCCCTGATGCCAGCCGCCGCCGCGCAACCTTCCGGGGGCGCCGGCAGGGCGGCGTGGACAAGGCTCCCGCCCCTTGCCTAGAGTGCCGGGCCCCGGGACAGCGCACGGTTAATGCCGTGCCTGACGCCCGGAGCCGAGGGAAAGCACCGAGGGCGGATCTGTATGGCGAGACCTGTCGACGACGGTTTCTACATGCCGGCGGAATGGGCGCCGCATGCGCGCACCTGGATGGCATGGCCGGCGCGCGAGGAACTCTGGGGCGAGGGCATCGAGGAGGCGTGCGACGCCTATGCCGAGGTCGCCAAGGCGATCGCGCACTTCGAGCCGGTGACCATGATCTCCAACCCGGTCGCGGTCGCCGAGGTGTCGATCAAGTGCGGCGCCGGCGTTAGTGCGGTGCCGATGGAACACGACGACTCCTGGATCCGCGACAGCGGCCCGACCTACCTGGTGGACGGCAAGGGCGGCCTGGCGGCGGTCGACTGGACCTTCAACGCCTGGGGCGAGCGCTACCAGCCCTACGCCAAGGACGCCAAGCTGGCCCAGGCGATCCTCGAGCAGCACGAGGTCCGGCGCTACGCCACCGACCTGGTCACCGAGGGCGGCGCCCTCCACGTCGACGGCGAGGGCACCCTGCTGGCGGTGCGCGATACCCTGCTTAACGACAACCGCAATCCCGGCCGCAGCCTCGCGGAGATCGAGGAGATACTGCAGGCCCATACCGGTGCACGGAAGGTCGTCTGGCTGCCCGGCGGCCTGACCGGCGACGAGACCGACGGCCACGTCGACAACGTCGCCTGCTTCGTCGCGCCGGCCAAGGTGCTGGCGCTTTCGACCGACGACCCCGACGACGCCAACTACGAGGCGCTGCAGGCCAACCTGGAGGTCCTGCGCGGCGAGACCGACGCCGCTGGGCGGCCGCTCGAAGTCGTGGAGGTGAGGCAGCCCAAGGCCCGCTACCTGCCCGACGGCACGCGCATGGCGCTGTCCTACGTGAACTTCTACTTTACCAACGGCGGCATCGTGCTGCCGTCCTTCGAGGACTCCGCCGACGACCGCGCCTTCGACCTGTTCGAGACGCTCTTCCCGGACCGCAAGATCGTGCAGATCCCGGCGCTCGATATCATCCGCGGCGGCGGCGGCATCCACTGCATCACCCAGCAGCAGCCGGCGGTCGAGGCGCCGGCCCCGGAACGCGACGACGTACGCTGACGGGGAGCGGCTCGCGACACTAGGTGCGTGGGGGCAAGGAGCCGGACATGCTCGAGGGGCGCGTGAAGCGGGCGATCGCCGCGCTCTACAAGGGTGACGGCCGGGCCGCCGCGCGCTTCCGCTACGGCCTCCTGGCCTTCGACTTCTCGACCATCGCCTTCTTCATCGTCACCGCGCCGATGGAGCTGACGCCGGCGATCCTGGCCGCCGACATCGCGATCGGTTCGCTGATCCTGCTCGACTTCCTGCTGCGGCTCTGGATCGCCGAGCACAAGCGCCGGATGCTGCTGCGGCCCTATACCCTGGCCGACCTGCTGGTCATCGCCTCGCTGCTGCTGGCGCCGATCGTCGACCAGAACCTCACCTTCCTGCGGCTGCTGCGCGCGCTCCGGCTGCTGCACTCCTACGAGGTGCTGCGCGACCTGCGCCAGGGGGCGGGTTTCTTCCGGCGCCACGAGGACGTGATCGTGCGCTCGGTCAACCTGCTGGTCTTCGTCTTCATCGTGACCGGCGTCGTCTTCAGCTACGCCTTCGGCCGCAACGCCGACATCGACAGCTACGTCGCCGCGCTCTACTTCACCGTCTCGAGCCTGACCACGACCGGATTCGGCGACATCGTCCTGCACGGCACCGCCGGGCGGCTCCTGTCGGTCCTGATCATGGTCGTCGGCGTCGCACTGTTCATCCGCCTGGCCCAGGCGATGTTCGCGCCTGCGAAGGTGATCCATACCTGCCCCGACTGCGGTCTCGACCGCCACGAGCCGGACGCCGTGCACTGCAAGCACTGCGGGCGGACCCTGAAGATCACGACCCACGGCGAGCAGTAGCGATCAGGCTAGGCTTCGCCGTCCTCGACGATGCGCCAGATCGGCGCATGATCGGCCGCGCGCTCGGGCAGGACGACGCGGAAGCGCTCGACCAGCTCGCCGGCCTCGTCGAGGTCGCGCTCCAGCGACAGCAGGGTGTGCAGCTTGTGCTCGCAGAGGCCGCTCGCCTCCTCGAGCTCCAGGCGGGCGACCGGCAGGGCGGCACCCAGCGCCGGCGCGCCGTAGGCCTCGACGAAGTGGCGCGCGAGGCGCTCGACCGCGGCGAAGAAGTCCGCTTCCTCGACCTCGGCGACCTCGACCAGCGAGGCGCGGCCGAAGCTGTCCAGGCCGAGCCAGCCGTTGCGGAAGGCGAGCTGCTGCTTGCCGGCCAGCGCCGCCGGGTCGCGCCCGGCGAAGGCGAAGCCTCCCGGCACCGCCAGCTCGCCGGCCTCGGCGGCCGGCTCGAAGACGTAGACGTCCGACTGGTCGAGGCGGATCACGCGCGGCAGCTTCATGGTAGCAGTTTAGGCGAGGGCGGGCGGCGCGCAAGCGTCCGGCGGAGGGGCGCCTATGCTCCGCCTTTCGCTTCGCGCCGAGCTACGCGTGGTGCGGCCGCGCTACGTTCGACAGGGCTCACCACGAAGCGACGAAGAGGCCGGCACCGACCCTGGGGCAGGCTTCATGGTGAGCCTGTCGAACCATGATAGGCGCGGACCGGGCCGCGGGCGTGCCCTCAGTGGCCGACGATATCGGGGGCCTGGGGGCGCTTGCAGCGGTAGAGCTTGCGGTCGGCCAGGAAGAACAGGCGGTCGGGCCGGCTGTTCGGGCCGTAGGATTCCCAGCCGAAGGAGGCGGCGACCGGGATCTGCTTGCGGCCCCAGGGCACGAACAGGCCGTTGACCGCGGCCGAGAGCTTGGCCGCCAGGCGCTCGGCGCGCTCGACCGGGGTCTTGGGCATCAGCACGGCGAACTCGTCGCCGCCCAGCCGCGCCACCGCATCGTTGCGCCGGGTCGTGCGGCGCAGCAGCTCGGCGACGGCGCCGAGCACCGAGTCGCCGGCGAGATGGCCGTAGCTGTCGTTGGTCGCCTTGAAGTGGTCGAGGTCGCAGAGCAGCAGCAGCCCCTCCTCGCCGTGGCGCTCGCCGTCGGCCAGGGCGCGCCGCAGCATCTCCTGGAAGCCGCGACGGTTGAGCAGGCCGGTCAGCTCGTCGGTGATCGAGAGGTTCTCGAGCTGGCGGATGCGCCGGCTGCGCTCGACCAGGGCGCGCTCGGCCTCCTCGGCGGCGGCGAGCAGCTCCTCGGCGGCCTCGCGTGCCGCCGGGGCGGCCTGGTCGGCCATGCGCTGGGCGAGCCGGCGCAGCCGCAGGGCCGTGGCGTCGAGCTCGAAGCCGCGCGCGCCGGCGGGCTCGAGGCCGGGCTCGAAGGCGTGGAGGGGCATGGCGGCACCGTCGGGCAAGGTCGGTCTCCCGTTTTGTGTTCGCCTACCGGCTGCAAGGGCCGTGCCGCAGCCGGCGGGGCGCGGAAAACCGCGGTCCGCGCCCCCGGCCGGGCGCGGGCCGGCAGCCCTTGCCGACGGGCCGGCGGCAATTCCTGCCGGGCGCCTCGCTTGATTTGCCGTCGTCCCGGCACGATGCTCCCGGCAACGGCAGAAGGAACGCCCCCATGATCCTCTCCGAGGAGCAGAGCCTGATCCGCGATACCGCCCGCCAGCTCGCCCGCGACCGGCTGGCGCCGCTCGCCGCCGAGTGGGACCGCGAGGCGCGCTTTCCCAGGGAGGGCGTCGAGGGTCTCGCCGAGCTCGGCTTCCTCGGCATGCTGGTTCCCGAGGAGTGGGAGGGCGCCGGCACCGACTCCGTCTCCTACGCCCTGGCGCTGATCGAGGTTGCCGCCGGCGACGGCTCCTGCTCGACGATCATGTCGGTCCACAACTCGGTCGGCTGCATGCCGATCCTGGCCTACGGCTCGAGCGAGCAGAAGCAGCGCTTCCTGAAGCCGATGGCGCGCGGCGAGCAGATCGGCGCCTTCTGCCTGACCGAGCCGGGCGCCGGCTCCGATGCCTCGGCGATCAAGACGCGGGCGCGCAAGGACGGCAACAAGTGGATGCTCAGCGGCACCAAGCAGTTCATCACCTCCGGCGAGAACGCCGCCGTCGCCATCGTCTTCGCGGTGACCGACCCGGAGGCCGGGAAGAAGGGCATCTCGGCCTTCGTCGTGCCGACCGACACGCCCGGCTACAAGGTCGCGCGCAAGGAGCGCAAGCTCGGGCAGCGCGCCTCCGACACCTGCCAGATCGTCTTCGAGGAGCTGGAGCTGACGCCCGACCTGCTGCTCGGCGAGGAGGGGCAGGGCTACCGCATCGCGCTCTCGGGCCTGGAGGGCGGGCGCATCGGCATCGCCGCCCAGTCGGTGGGCATGGCCCGCTCGGCCTTCGAGCACGCCCTCGCCTATGCCAGGGAGCGCGAGGCCATGGGCCGGCGCATCGTCGAGCACCAGGCGGTCGGCTTCAAGCTCGCCGACTGCGCCACCAAGCTGCACGCGGCCGAGCTGATGACCCTCCACGCCGCCGCCCTGCGCGACGCCGGGCAGCCCTGCCTCAAGGAGGCCTCCATGGCCAAGCTGTTCGCCAGCGAGATCGCCGAGGAGGTCTGCTCGGCGGCGATCCAGGTGCACGGCGGCTACGGCTACCTGGAGGACTATCCCGTGGAGCGCATCTATCGCGACGTCCGGGTCTGCCAGATCTACGAGGGCACCAGCGAGATCCAGCGCCTGATCCTGGCGCGCCAGCTGGCGGCGTAGGTTTTGGCCTAGCGGGCGTCCAGCTGCTCGATGCGGCGGCCGAGGCGGGCGGTGCGGGCGACGGCGTCGCCGAGGAAGGCCTGCGCCATCGTCTGCAGAGCTTCGCTCGGGGCGTTGAGGTGGAGCTCCTCCAGGTGCTCGCAAAGCTGCTCCAGCGGGCGCTGGGCGGCAAGCAGCAGGGCGAGCGGCCGGTCGCTCTCGCAGTCGGGGGCGGTACAGGCCACGGGCTGGGACGTCTCCGCCCGCCCGGCGGCCTCCGAGGCCAGCTCGTCGAGCAGCGTCGCGCTGACCGGATCGCCGGCCTCGCGCAGGCGGCCGGCGAGACGGCCGTGGCAGCCGGCGATCTCGGCCTCCTGGGTCGCCAGCAGCCCGGCCAGCGCCTCGACCGTCTCCGGCCGCCAGGGGCCGGCCGACCCTGTCCCGCCGTCCGGGTTCTCGCGCCGCCAGGCGGCACGCCGCCAGACCCGCAGCCGGGCGGCGTGGTGCAGCTCCTCGGCGGCGAGGTGCTCGGCCTCCCGGGCGACCTTCGGGTCGGGGCTGGCGGCGGCCAGGAAGCTGTAGAAGGCGAAGGCCCGCTCCTCGTTGTCGACGGCGATCGCGAGCGCCCGGTAGGGCGTCAGCAGGGCGCTGCCGAGCACTTCCTCCCAGCTCTCGGCGAGGTCGGCGGGCAGGCGCCAGCGAAATTCCTCCGCGGGCGGCACGGCTTCGCCCAGGGCACCGGCCCAGCCGGCCACGGCATCGACGTGGCGCAGCTCCTCCTCGGCCAGCGTCTCGAAGGCCTCGGCCGTTGCGGTCTCGTCGCGCCGGCGCATCTCCTCGGCAAGCCGGCGGTAGCGGCCGATCGCCTCGACCTCGATCGCCTGGGCGATGCCGACCAGCTCGGCAAGGCTGGCGACCCGGGCGGCGGGGTCGTGACTCAGGCTCGCGGCCCGCCTAGACACATCCATCGCGCGTCCTTCTTGCGATTACACGTCCAACTATTGCACGCTCACATCTTCCCACGCCGATCTTCTCCGGGAATTGATCTCGCGCAAATGCGCCCCCGCGCCCAAAGCGCATGGTCTGCGGGTCTCCTTCAGCGAGGCGCCCCGCCTCGGAGGAAATAATCCTTATGCCAGCAGCCAGCCAGCCGCTCCAAAACCTGCGCTACCGCTTCGCGATGGGCGCCGCTTCGGCAGCGCTCTGCCTGGCGCTGATTCTCGGCGCGGCGGTGCAGCCGGGCGCCGCGCAGACGCCGCGGGCCGGCGAGGCGGACCTGGCGAGCTTCCTGGCGGAGGTCGAGCCGGGCGCGCTGGTGCCGGGCGCCGAGCGCTTCGGCACGCCGGAGGGCGATCCGCCGGTCGTGCCGGCGCTCGCCGGCGACCGGGTCGTCGGTCACGTCTACCTGACCTCGGACGTGGTCGGCACCGCCGGCTATTCGGGCAAGCCGATCCACACCCTGGTCGGGCTCGATCCCGAGGGCACCATCGTCGGGGCGAAGATCGTCGAGCACCACGAGCCGATCGTGCTGATCGGCATCCCGGAATCGCGCATCGAGGCCTACCTGGACGGCCTGCTCGGCTTCAACCCGCTGCAGGCCGCGTCGCGCGGGGAGTCGGCGCCCGAAGTCGACATTGTCTCGGGAGCGACCGTGACCGTGCTGGTCATCGGCGACGGCATCATCCGCTCGGCCGGCCGGATCGCCAATCACCTAGCCGGCGGTCCCGCGGAAGGCGCCGCTCTCGGCCCCCGGCGCGTCGTCGATCCCGAGGGCGGCGAGCCGACCGACTGGCTGACCCTGCTCGGCAACGGCGCGGTTCGGCGCCTGGAGGTGAGCGTCGCCGAGGTCAACCGGGCCTTCGAGCGCTCCGGTAATGCCGAGGCGGCGCGGCGGCCGGAGAAGGGGGCGCCCGGCGATCCCTTCGTCGACGTCTTCGTGGCGCTGGTCTCGCAGCCGGCAATCGGCACCAGCCTGCTCGGCGAGGCCGCCTACGAGCGCCTGAGCCAGCGCCTCGCCCCGGGGCAGACGGCGCTCCTGGTGATGGGCGGCGGGCGCTACTCCTTCAAGGGCTCCGGCTACGTGCGCGGCGGCATCTTCGATCGCCTGGAGGTCACCCAGGGCAGCGAGACGATCCGCTTCCGCGACCGGCAGCACGAACGGATCGGCGACCTGGCCGATGCGGCCGACGCCCCCTCGTTCAAGGAGATCGCGCTCTTCGTCGTTCCGGAGGATTCGCGGTTCGAGCCGGCCGAGACCTGGACGCTGCGCCTGCTGGTGCAGCGTCCTATCAGCGCCCTCGACAAGGCCTTCACCAGCTTCTCCCTCGACTACCGGCTGCCCAGGCTCTACGCGAAGACGGTCGAGCCCACGCCAGCGGCCGTGCCGGCCGCCGCCCCGGCCGCCCCCGCCGCCGGTACCGGCGCGGAAGGGCTTCCCTCGATCGCCGGCGAGGAGGACCAGCCGCTCTGGGAGCGGATCTGGCGCAGCAAGGTGCTCTCGATCGGGCTGCTCGGCGTGATGCTGCTGGTGCTGACCGCGATCTTCTTCTTCCAGGACCAGCTGGTTAAGCGCGAGAAGCTGTTCGACCGGATCCGGCTCGGCTACCTGGTCGTCACGCTGTTCTGGCTCGGCTGGGTCGCCCAGGCGCAGCTCTCGGTGGTCAACATCCTGGCCTTCGCGAACTCGCTGAGGACCGACTTCCAGTGGTCCTACTTCCTGGTCGACCCCCTGATCTTCATCCTCTGGTTCGCGGTCGCCGCCTCCCTGCTGTTCTGGGGGCGCGGGCCCTTCTGCGGCTGGCTGTGCCCCTTCGGCGCGCTGCAGGAGCTCAGCAACCGCGCGGCGCGCCTGCTCAAGGTGCCGCAGATCACGGTGCCCTGGGGCCTGCACGAGCGCCTCTGGCCGCTCAAGTACATGATTTTCCTCGGCCTGTTCGGGGTGTCCCTGACCTCGCTGGCGCTCGCCGAGCAACTGGCCGAAATCGAGCCCTTCAAGACCGCGATCATCCTGCGCTTCCTGCGCGAGTGGTGGTTCGTCGCCTTCGCGCTGGTGCTGATCGGGGCCGGCCTGTTCATCGAGCGCTTCTTCTGCCGCTACCTCTGCCCGCTCGGCGCCGCGCTGGCGATCCCGGGGCGGCTGCGGATGTTCGACTGGCTGAAGCGCTACCGCGAGTGCGGCAGCCCCTGCATGCGCTGCTACAACGAATGCCCGGTCGGGGCGATCCATCCGGAAGGCCACATCAACCCGAACGAGTGCATTTCCTGCCTGCACTGCCAGGTGCTCTACCACCACGATCGCAAGTGCCCGGTGGTCATCCAGAAGCGCCTGAAGCGCGAGCGCCGCGCGGGCTCGGGCACGCCGGCGGGCGGCTTACCGCCGCGGCCGCGCGTAGGCGGGCGACCGGATCGGACGCCGGAGGAGCCGGCGACGGAAACGATGGAGCCCCAGACCGGGGCTTCGTAGCAAGGGAGAAAAAGTCAGATGACGGACCATACCGAGGAAACCGGCGTCAGCCGCCGCGGACTGCTGGGCGGCACGGCGAAGGCCGCGATGCTGGCCGGGCTCGCCGGCAGCGGCGGGTTCGCCGCCGGCGCGATGGTGGCGCCGCGGGTCGGGCACGCCGCCGAGCAGGCCGGGGTCGGCCCCGGCGAGCTCGACGAGTACTACGTGTTCTTCTCCGGAGGCCAGAGCGGGGAGATGCGCATCGTCGGCCTGCCGTCGATGCGCGAGTTGATGCGCGTGCCGGTCTTCAACCGCTGCAGCGCGACCGGCTGGGGCCAGAGCAACGAGAGCCTGAAGGTCCTGACCGAGGGCCTGCTGCCCGAGACCAAGGAGTACCTGGCGACGCGCGGCGGCACCTACATGAACGGCGACCTCCACCACCCGCACATGTCGTTCACCGACGGCACCTACGACGGCCGCTACGTCTTCATGAACGACAAGGCGAATTCGCGCGTGGCGCGTGTGCGTTGCGACATCATGAAGTGCGACAAGATCATCGAGATCCCGAACATGCAGGCGGTGCATGGCCTCAGGGTCCAGAAGTACCCGCGCACCGGCTACGTCTTCGCGAACGGCGAGGACGCGATCCCGATCCCGAACGACGGCCAGATCCTGGAGGACCACGAGCAGTACCACGCCATCTTCACGGCGATCGACGGCGATACCATGGAGATCGCCTGGCAGGTCATGGTCGACGGCAATCTCGATAACGTCGACGCCGACTACCAGGGCAAGTACTGCTTCGCGACCTGCTACAACTCCGAGGAGGGCGTCACGCTCGCCGAGATGACCTCCGCCGAGCAGGACTGGATCGTCATCTTCAACATCGAGCGCATCGAGGAGGCGGTCCGCAACGGCGACTATACCGAGCACAAGGGCGTGCCGGTGATCGACGGCCGCCACGGCTCGGCCTACACCCGCTACGTTCCGGTCCCGAACTCGCCGCACGGCATCAACACCGCGCCGGACGGCATCCACGTCGTCGCCAACGGCAAGCTGTCGCCGACGGTCACGGTGTTCGACGTGCGCCGCTTCGACGACTTGTTCGACGACAAGATCCAGCCTCGCGACACGGTGGTCGCGGAGCCGGAGCTCGGCCTCGGCCCGCTGCACACGGCCTACGACGGCCGCGGCAACGCCTACACGACGCTGTTCATCGACAGCCAGGTCTGCAAGTGGTCGATCGCCGACGCGATCCGCAAGTTTGACGGCGAGGACGTCGACCCGATCATCCAGAAGCTCGACGTCCACTACCAGCCGGGCCACAACCACACCTCCATGGGACAGACCAAGGAGGCGGACGGCAAGTGGCTGATTTCGCTCAATAAATTCTCGAAGGACCGCTTCCTGAACGTCGGCCCGCTCAAGCCCGAATGCGACCAGCTGATCGACATTTCGGGCGACGAGATGGTGCTGGTCCACGACGGCCCGAGCTTCGCCGAGCCGCACGATGCGACCATCGTCCATCGCTCGAAAGTGAACCCGGCCCAGATCTACGATCGTGCCGATCCGATGTTCGACGACGCCAAGCGGCAGGCCGAGGCCGACGGCGTCGAGCTGGAGTACGCCGCCGACGTGATCCGCGACGGCAACAAGGTCCGGGTCTACATGTTCTCGGTCGCCCCGGCCTTCAGCCTGGAGAGCTTCACGGTGAAGCAGGGCGACGAAGTGACGGTCTACGTCACCAACCTGGACGACATCGAGGACCTGACTCACGGCTTTACCGTGCTGAACCACGGCGTCGCCATAGAGGTGGGGCCGCAGGCCACGGCCTCGGTCACCTTCGTCGCCGACCGGCCCGGCGTCTACTGGTACTATTGCCAGTGGTTCTGCCACGCGCTTCACATGGAGATGAAGGGGCGCATGCTCGTCGAGCCGAGGGCCGTCTGAGGCCATGAAGCCGACCCCTACCAGCGCGATCCTGCTTCTGGTCGCCGTCCTGGCCGGCTCGCTGCCCGCCGTCGTGGCTTCGGCCACGGCGGCGGCAGCCGAGCGGGTCCTGACGCCCGGCGAAGACCTGCAGGCGGCGATCGAGGCGGCGGCGCCGGGCGACGTCCTGACCCTTGCGGCAGGGCATCACCGCGGCCCGGTCGTCCTCGACCGCGCGCTCAGCCTGCTCGGTGCCGAGGGCGCGGTCCTGGCGGGCGCGGGCGAGGGGAGCGTCATCACCGTCACCGCCCCGGGCGTGACCATATCGGGGCTGACCGTGACCGGCTCGGGCCTCCAGGTTCCCGACATGGATTCGGCAATCCTGGTCACCCGCGACGCGCCGCGCGCCGTAATCCGCGGCAACCGCCTCAAGGACAACCTGTTCGGCGTCTACCTGCACGGCGCCTCCGACTCCCGGGTCGAGGGCAACGTGATCCACGGGCGCCGGGACCTGCGCCTGGCCGAGGCCGGCAACGGCGTGTCGATCTGGAACGCTCCAGGCGCCGAGGTCATCGGCAACGAGGTCCGCTACGGGCGCGACGGCATCTTCGTCAACACCAGCAAGCGCAATGTCTTCCGCGACAACAGCTTCGCCGACCTGCGTTTCGCGATTCACTACATGTACACCCACGACAGCCAGGTCGTCGGGAACCGCTCGACCGGCAACCACGTCGCCTGGGCGCTGATGTATTCCGACCGCCTGGAGGTGCGCGACAACGTCAGCGAGGGCGACCGCGACCATGGCCTGCTGATGAACTACGTCAACAGCTCCACCATCGCCGGCAACGTCGTGACCGCCAGCGCCGGCAAGTGCCTGTTCATTTACAACGCCCACAAGAACCGCATCGCCGGCAACCGCTTCGAGGGCTGCCCCATCGGCATCCACTTCACCGCCGGCTCGGAGCGCAACGCCGTCTCCGGCAACGCCTTCGTCGGCAACCGCACCCAGGTCAAGTACGTCGGCACGCGCACCGTCGAGTGGAGCGAGGCGGGGCGCGGCAACTACTGGAGCGACAACGCCGCCTTCGACCTCGACGGCGACGGCATCGCCGACCGCTCCTACCGGCCCAACGACATCGCCGACGAGCTGCTGTGGCGCTATCCGCAGGCCAAGCTGCTGCTCAACAGCCCGGCGGTCGCGGCCCTGCGCTTCGCCCAGTCGCGGCTGCCGGCGCTCTTCCCGGGCGGCGTCGTCGACAGCGCGCCGCTGATGGCGCCCTTGGCCAGCGGAGAATCCGGCTCGTGAACGCGATCGTCACCCTGGAACGGGTCACCAAGCGCTACGGGCGCCTGACCGCGCTCGAGGACGCAAGCCTGGCCCTGGAGGCCGGCGAAGTCGTCGCCCTGGTCGGGCACAACGGCGCCGGCAAGACGACGCTGATGAAGCTGATCCTCGGCGTGATCCGGCCGAGCGCCGGGCGGCTGCGCATCTTCGGCGAGGATCCCGCGGGTCGGCACGGCGCCCGCGTCCGCCGGCGCCTCGGCTTCCTGCCGGAGAGCGTGGCCTTCAACGGCGCGATGACCGGCGCCGAGCTGCTCGACTTCTACGCCCGCCTGAAGCGGGCGCCGCTGGACGCCAATCCCGAGCTGCTGCGGCGGGTCGGCATCGCCGAGGCGGCGCACCGGCGGGTCGGCACCTACTCGAAGGGCATGCGCCAGCGCCTCGCCCTGGCCCAGGCGCTGATCGGCAGTCCGGGGCTGCTGCTGCTCGACGAGCCGACCTCGGGCCTCGACCCGGACTCGCGGCGCGAGGTCTTCGAGACCATCGACCGGTTGCGCGGCCAGGGCGTCACGATCCTGATCTCGACCCACGCCCTGACCGAGGTCGAGCCCCACGCCGACCGCATCGCGCTGGTCGACCGCGGCCGCCTGCTGGCCGTCGGCGACATGGCGAGCCTGCGCCGCAAGGTGCCGCTGCCGCTGACCGTGCGGCTCCGGGTCCGCTCCTGCACGACCGGCCAGGTCATGACCAAGCTCTCGGCCTACGCGGAGGTCCTGGCACGCACGGAGGACCGGCTCGAGCTGGCCGTCGAGCCGGACGACCGCGCCGCGCTGATCCACGATCTCGACCGCCTGCGCGACCTCGTCGAAGAGGTCGAGATCGAGAACCCGGGCCTGGACGCCCTCTATCGCCGGCTGACCGCCGCGGAGGCACGATGAACGCCCTGCTGACCGTGGCCGGCCAGGAGATCCGTGCCGGCATCCGCAACCGCTGGGTCGTGGCGACCACGCTGATCCTGGCCGCCCTGGCGCTCAGCCTGGTGCTGCTCGGCAGCGCGCCGGCCGGCACCACCGGCGCTTCGCCGACCGCCGTCGTCGTGGTCAGCCTGGCGACCCTCTCGATCTTCCTGGTGCCCCTGATCGCGCTGCTGCTGTCGTTCGACGCGGTGGTCGGCGAGGCGGAGCGGGGCACGCTGCTGCTGCTGCTCGCCTACCCGGTGGCGCGCTGGCAGGTCGTGCTCGGCAAGTTCGTGGGGCATACCGCGATCCTGGCGCTGGCGACGGTGGTCGGCTACGGCGCGGCCGCGCTCCTCCTGTTCCTGCGCGACGCGGCGGAACCCGGCGACTGGGCCGGCTTCGCCGGGCTGATCGGCACCTCGATCCTGCTCGGCGCCGCCTTCGTCGCCCTCGGCAGCCTGGCCAGCATCGCAGTGCGCGAGCGGGCGACCGCCGCCGGCCTGGCCGTCGCCCTGTGGCTGGTCTTCGTCCTGATCTACGATTCGGCCCTGCTCGGGCTGCTCGTCGTCGACCAGGGACAGGTCGTTTCGGGCGGCCTCTTCGACGCCCTGCTGCTACTCAATCCCACCGACGTCTACCGGCTGATCAACCTCACCGGCTCGGGCGCCGCCTCGCTGCTGTCGGGGATGAGCGCGCCGGGCGAGGCGGACCAGCTGTCGACGAAGCTGCTCTACGGCGCGCTCTGCGCCTGGATCCTGGTGCCCCTGGGGCTCGGCGTGCTGGTCTTCAGCAAGAGGCAGCCATGACACCGTGGCGCAGCCTGCTGCTGGCACTGGGGCTCGCGGGCGGCCTCGCGGCCTGCGACGACGACCGCCAGGCCGCCGTCGCGCCGCCGCCGCAGGAGCCGGGGCCCGAGGCGATCGGCCACTACTGCGGCATGACGGTCGCCGACCATCCGGGGCCGAAGGGCCAGGTCTTCCTGGAGGGCGCCAGCGAGCCCCTCTGGTTCAGCTCGGTGCGCGACGTGCTCGCCTTCACCCTCCTGCCGGAGGAGTCCAAGGCGGTCGCCGCGATCTACGTCAACGACATGGGGCTGGTCGAGGACTGGGAGCGGCCGGAGCCCGAGACCTGGGTGGCGGCGCAGGACGCGGTCTACGTCGTCGGCAGCGACCTGCGCGGCGGCATGGGCGCGCAGGAGACCGTGCCCTTCTCCGACCGCGCGGCGGCCGAGCGCTTCCGCGACCGGCACGGCGGCGAGATCTTCGCCTTCGGCGCGGTGCCGGAGGACTACGTGCTCGGGCCGGGCGAGGGGCCGCCGCTTCAGGCGCCCCGGGATCCGGCCGAGCAGTTGAGCGACGAACGGACCCAGGGAGGGCAGGATGGCCACGGCGCGCACTGAGCCCAATGCGGCGGTCGGCCGCCGCCGCTTCCTCGCCATCGCCGGCGCCGCCGCGGGCCTCGCCCTGGTGTCCGGCCCGGCCCGCGCCGAGGCGGTGGTCCACCGCTGGAGCGGCGTCGCGCTGGGCGCCCAGGCCTCGATCCGCCTGCTGCACCCCGACGCGGCGGAAGCGCGCCGGGTGATCGCGCTGGCGGTGCTGGAGATCGAGCGGCTGGAGCGGATCTTCAGCCTCTACCGCCCCGATTCCGCCGTCGTTCGCCTGAACCGCGACGGGCGGCTGGCGGCGCCGCCGCTTGAGCTGGTCGAACTGCTCGGGCGAGCCGCCGGCGTCAGCCGGGCGAGCGGCGGCGCCTTCGACGTCACCATGCAGCCGCTCTGGCAGCGCTACCGCGCGCACTTCGCCGGGGCGGCGGTCGACGCCGGGCAGCCCGACGTCTCGGACCTCCTGCCGCTCGTCGACTGGCGAGCGCTGCAGGTGGACCCGCAGCGGGTCGTCTTCGAGCGGGCGGGCATGGCGCTGTCGCTGAACGGCATCGCCCAGGGCTTCGTCACCGACCGGGTGGCGGCGCTGCTGCGGCGCAACGGCGTCGAGAGCCTTCTGCTCGACCTCGGCGAGATCCGCGGCGTCGGCAGGCGGCCCGACGGCCGGGGCTGGCAGGTCGGCATCGCCGACCCGGCGGATCCGGCGCGCAGCCTCGGACGACTCGACGGCTCCGACCGGGCGGTCGCCACCTCGGGCGGCTACGGCACCCTGTTCGACCGGGCAGGGCGCTTCAGCCACCTGATCGACCCGCGCAGCGGCCGGACGGCGGCGGCGGCCCGCGGCGTCACCGTGGCAGCGCCGGAGGCGACCCTGGCGGACGCCTGGTCGACGGCCTTCAGCCTGATGGAAAAGGCGGAGATCGAAAGCCTGGCGCGGCAGCTCGAGGAGGTCGCGGTCTACCTCTCGGGGCCGGGCACCCTGGAACGGATCGCGTAGGTGTGCGGTCCCGGCATCACGAGCTTGGCGAGCGCGTCGCCCAGCGCCCGCCGGCCGACCGGCTTCTGCAATATCGGAAAGCTGCGGTACTCTGGAAACAGAGACTCTCTTCTATAGCCGGTCATAAAGAGAAACGGCACGTCGCGCGCGGCTAGGTCGTCGGCCACGGAGTAGCTCTTTTCCCCGATAAGATTGACATCGAGAACGGCTGCGTGGAGCGGTCCGGTCGTCTCAATCATCTTCAGCGCCTGTTCGACCCTGGCAGCCGGACCGATGATCTCGCAGCCAAAGTCGGCGAGTGTGTCTTCGATAAGCATCGCAACAAGCATTTCGTCCTCGACCACGAGGACGCGCAGTCCGGAGAGGGGGTTACTGGTCACGATGCCCACCGTTCGCGGAGGGCATCGGCATAACGATCTCGCAAACCACGCCATCGGGTTCGTAGGAAAATCGGACTTCGCCGTCCAGTTCCGGCGCCAGCATTCGCTCGATCAGGCGAGACCCAAATCCCTTGCGGCCTGGCGGGCCGACTGGTGGGCCGTCGCGCTCCCGCCAGCGCAGCCGGACCAGCTCCCGCTGCGAATCAAACTCGGGTCGCCAAACGATTTCAATGTAACCGTCCTCGTTGGAGAGCGCGCCATATTTTGCGGCATTAGTCCCCAGTTCATGAAGCACCATGGCCAGAGCCAGCGTCTCCCTAGGGTTCAGGAAAAGATCGTCGCCCTCGATTGAAAAGCGGGCGGCCCGTCCGTCGTCGAAGCCGAATGGCTGCAGTATCTGCTTGATCACCTCGCGCAGGCCTGCCCCCTCCCAACTCTCGCGCGACAGCAGCTCGTGGCCTTTCGAGAAGGCGAGAAGGCGTCCCTCGAAAGCGTTCCGTACCTCCTCGCCGACTGCCGAGCCGCTCAGGCTCTGGGTGGCTATCGCCTGCACACTCGCAAGTGTGTTTTTGACGCGGTGATCCAGTTCGTCCAGCATTAGCCGCAGACGTTCCTCGTCCCGCTTCCGGCGGGTAACGTCCACAAAAGAGGCGAAATGCTGGACGACGGTGTTCTTCTCACCGAAAACCGGCCCGATGAAGATAATGGCCCAGAATGTACTGCCGTCCTTGCGGTAGTATAGAACCTCGGAAGAGGTGGCGCTAAATCTATCATCGAAAGCGGCGTCGATTTGCGCCCGCGCGTCGGGATCGGTTTCGGCCCCCATCATGAAGTGATAAGACTGGCCAAGCACTTCCTCTCGCTCGTAGCCGGTCAGCGTGAGGAAGCTGTCATTCGCGAAAACGATCGGGTTGTCGGGAAGCGTCGGGTCGGAAACCACCATCGGCATCCGCGTGCTCCGAACGGCGGCAACGAAGGGGCCGCCCTTGTCGATATCTGCCGCTATGACCTTTTCGGCATCCTTTCGATTGGCTCTGTTCTCACTTCTCGTCACGTACCAATTCTCTTTGGTGGTGGCACCGAAGCGGTGGTGTACTTATCGCTCTCCAGGATTCTTGCCATGTCCCGCCATTTTTGGAGGGGTCATGATTGATCCTGCCTCGCCTTTCCGCCTGCTCCAGCAGGCGCAGGGAGGCTCGAACAACCTCGCTTGCGCTGCGATAGAGCCCCGAGGTGACCTGTTCTGCAACGAACCGCTCCAGCTCGGGCGTAAGGGAGACTTTCATGGTCTTCGGATTGCCATGAAAGTGACACTTCTTAAGAGACCCGCCTATGCAAAAGCTTGGCACAGGCATTTGGTTCCATAGAGAGGTCCTGCGTTGTCCGAGACGGTCACCGCCGGTCGGCGCGCTTGGCCATCACGGCCTCGACTTCGCTCACGACCATGACGAGGGCGTCGATCTGCGCGGCCCAGGACAGGGAAAGCGACTTTACGGGTGCAGGATCTAGGCGGCGCCGGGGCCGGAAGTCGGCCCGGAACTGGGCCCGGAACCGGGGCGGGTGGAAGCGCGGCGCAGGCGCAGGGTCATGCGCGTGCCCGCGCCGGGCTCGCTGCTCGCTTCGAGACGGCCGCCCATGGCCTGCGCCAGCTCGACCGAGATCGCCAGGCCGAGGCCGCGGCCGCCCGGGCCGTCGGCCTCGGGCTCGACCTCGACCGGCCCCTTGCCGCGGAAGCCGCGCTCGAAGATGTGCGGCAGGTCGTCCGCCGCGATGCCCTTGCCGGTGTCCCAGATCGCCACGGCGACCCGGTCGGTGCCCTCCAGGTGCACCGACGCCCCGACGGCGCCGCCGCGGCGGTTGTACTTGATGGCGTTGATCGAGAGATTGACCAGGATCTGCATCAGGGCGCCGCGGTCGGCCTGCACCGGGAAGCTGCCGGTGATCGCCAGGGCCGAGAGGTCGACGGCCTTGGCCCGGGCCTGCGGCTCGACCATGGCCGCCACGTCGCGCAACACGCTGTCGAGGGCGACGGCCGACAGCTCGAGCCTGGGCGTTTCGGCCGCGGCGAAGCTGTTGTCGATGAAGGCGTCCATGTGGCGCGCCGCCGTCAGGATCCGCTCCAGGCACTCGCGCGTCTTGTCCTCGCCGAGGGTGCGGCCCGCGGCGAACTCGGCGTAGCCCATGATCGCCGTGAGCGGCGTGCGCAGCTCGTGGGCGAGGTGGGCGTTGCGGCGTTCGGCGCGCTCGCTGGCCAGGTCGACCGGCTTGCTGCCCGGCTCGTGCGCCGGATCGCCGGCCGCCTCGCCGCCCTTCGCGCCCGCGCCCAGCGCGATGCGCAGGCGCAGGTTCTCCATGACCAGCTTCTCGAGCTCGGCGGCCAGGATCGCGGCGCTCGACTCGCCGCTGTCGACCGGCGGCGGCGCCAGGGCGACCTCGGTGCCGGTGCCGACGTAGCCGGCGAAGCGGCCCAGGTCGTCGTATTGCGGGACGCCGCTGAGCTTGATCGCGACCTTGGCGCCGTCGCGCGCCAGCAGGGTCAGGGGGAGGTCGCGGAACGGCTGCTGCTCGCGGGTCAGACGCTCGAACTGCCGGCACAGCTCGCCGGAGGCATCGGCGATCACCGACCGGAACGGACGGCCCGACAGCACCAGGGCCGGCCAGCCGAGGCTGCGCGCGACGCTCGGCCCGAGTTCCTCGAACAGGCCGGCGCGGTCGCTGCGCCAGAACCAGTCGGCGACGCTGCGCAGGGCCTCCTCGCAGGTCGCGGCCGGAGGCCGCGCGCGCCACGCGGGACGCGGCTGGCCGCGCCCTGCGGACGACTCGGTAGCCAGCTCGCTGTTCGTGCCCCGCATGCCGAGATCGATGCCCCCGTTCGGATCAGTTCCAGGTCGGCTCGCGGGCCGACGGTCGGAGGCCGGCCAGAGCGGCCTCGGCCCGGACGGCAGCGTCGCCGGGATCTTATCCACAGGATTTTATGTACTTGGGTCTACCCGATTCGGTGAAAGGAATAAGGCTGCGACCATCGCGTCGCGCAAGTCCCTTGACGCCGGGGCGGGTTGCGGCAGCCTGCTCGCCTGACAGGAGAGGGAGAGGCCCATGACGGCGCAGCCGATCGCATTCTACTTCGATTTCTCGAGCCCCTACGGCTACCTGGCGGCGGAGCGCATCGACGCCCTGGCCGAGCGCCACGGCCGCGCGGTGGCCTGGCGGCCGTTCCTGCTCGGCGCGGTGTTCAAGACGACGCGCACGGAGCCTTTGCTCGGCATCCCCCTGAAGGGCGACTATGCCCGGCGCGACATCGAGCGCTCGGCGCGCGGGCTCGGCCTCCCGTTCCGGCTCCCGGAGACCTTCCCCTTCCTCTCGGTCGCCGCCTGCCGGGCCTTCTACTGGCTGCTCGACGAGGAACCTGAGCGGGCGCACGCGCTGGCCCTGGCGCTCTACCGGCGCGCCTTCGCCGAGGGCGGGGACATCTCGCGCGCCCAGACGGTGATCGAGGTGGCCGAGGCGCTGGGTGTTTCGCGGGCGGCCCTGGAGGCCGCCCTGCAGGACCCGGCGGTCAAGGAGCGGCTGCGCAGCGAGGTCCAAGCGGCGATCGCCGCCGGCGTGTTCGGCTCGCCCTTCATGGTGGTCGACGGCGAGCCCTTCTGGGGTCACGACCGTCTGGCGGACGTGGAGCGCTGGCTGGAGAGCGGCGGGTGGTGACGGCCGCGCGCGCTTTGCCGCGAGCCCGGCGTCGAACCTAGGAAGCCGAGCGGCGGCCGAAGGTCGCGACGCGGTAGAGGTAGCCGAGCAGGAGCAGCACGACGACCGCGGTCGAGACCGGGTCCAGGTAGTCGGCGACGACGTGATAGCCGCTTTCCAGCCAATAGCCGGCGAGCGTCAGGAAGGCGGTCCAAAGCACCGTCCCGGCCGTCGAGTAGAGCAGGAAGGGCAGGAGCGGCATCCTTGCCATCCCGGCGGGCACGGAGATCAGGGTGCGCAGGCCCGGCAGCAGCCGGCAGAGGAAGACGGCGAGGCCGCCGTGGCGCCGGAACCACTCGTAGGAGCGCTCGACCTCCTCCGGCTCCAGGGTCAGCAGGCGACCGTGGCGCGCCGACCATCGCTTGAGGCGCGGGCAGCCGATCCAGCGGCCGATGCCGTACCAGAACAAGGCGCCGGCCAGGGAGCCGAGACTGCCCGCCAGGATCACCCAGACGAGCTCGGACTGGCCACGCGCCGCGTTGAAGCCGGCCAGCGGCATGATCAGCTCGGAGGGGATCGGCGGGAAGAGGTTCTCGGCGAACATCAGCAGGGCGATGCCGAGATAGCCCCCACCCTGGACGATTCCGGTCAGCCAGTCGAACACCTGGGGCAGCTCCGCGAGGATTGAAGATGCCGGACCAACGGCCGCGCCGCGAGAGTTTCCGCCGTCACAGCTCGCGCCCGAGCACCCGGCCGAACAGCTCGGCGTCGACGTTGCCGCCGGTCAGCATGACCGCGACGCGCCGGCCTTTCTGCCGGGCCCGCTCCTGGCCGAGCGCGGCGAGGGCCGCGGCGCCGGACCCCTCGGCGAGGTTGTGGGTGCAGCTGTAGAGCTGGCGCATCGCCTCGGCCAGCTCGGCGTCCTCGACGGCGAGGATCCGCGCGGCGCCGGCGTTGATCAGGGATACGGCGTCGGGTTCCGGAATCCGGCAGGCCATGCCGTCGCCGAGCAGGGTCGCCGCCGAGTTGGTCGAGACCGGCCGTCCGGCCTCGAAGGACAGCCTGTAGGCCTGGGCCTCGGTCGAGACGACGCCGACGACCTCGGTACCCGGGCTCAGGGCGTCGCGCGCCGCCAGGGTCGCGCAGAGGCCCGAGCCGAGCCCGACCGGCACGTAGACGGTATCGAGATCGGGGACGGCGCGGAACAGCTCGGCCGGGTAGGTTGCGACGCCCTCCACGAGGTCCGGGTGAAAGGAGGGCAGCATGTGCAGGCCGTCGCGCTCGGCCTCGGCCATGGCGGTCTCGCGCGCCTCCTGGAAGTCCGCGCCGGTCTCGACGAGGCGGGCGCCGAAGGCGCGCATCGCGGCGTTCTTCTCGACGGCGTTGCCGTGGGGCACGTAGACCCGCGCCTCGAGGCCCTGGGCCGCGGCGGCGAAGGCGACCGACTGGCCGTGGTTGCCGCGCGTCGCGGTGGCGACGCCGCGCACCTCGGGCAGGCGGTGGCGCAGGCGCTCGAGATAGACGACGCCGCCGCGGACCTTGAAGGCGCCGGTCGGCGTGTGGTTCTCGTGCTTGACCCAGACCCGGCAGCCGTAGGCCTCGGCGAGCAGCGGCCAGGCGTACTGCGGCGTCGGCGGCAGGTGGCGGTAGACAACCTCGGCCGCGGTCTCGATCTCCTCGAGGGTCGGAAGCCTGTCCACCTCTTCTCCTTTCGCTGTCGTCGGCGCCGAACCGCCTGCTCGGCGGGACTCCCTTGTCACGGCGACTCCCAGGGGTCAAGGCCGCGCGCCGGATTGACCGCCGGGTGCCCGCAGGCGACCTTCCGGGCAAGTGCGCGGATCATGGAGAGGCAGTCGGATGCAAGGGAGGCGGTTCGCCGGCGAGACCTCGGCCCTGCGCGGCGTCTATGCGGCGCTGCGTGCGGCGACGCTGGAGGACGCGACGACGGAGCGCCTGTTCCGGGTCTGCTGCGAGGCGCTGCGCGCCGAGGGCCTGCCGATCGAGCGGGCCTACCTCGCCTTCCGCGTGCTGCACCCCCTGTTCCAGGCCAAGAGCTTCGTCTGGGAGGGCTCCGGCCGCCTCGTCGAGGACCGCCACGTCACCTCGGCCGCCGACCCGGCGAGCCCCTTCCGCAGCAGCCCGCAATACCACCTGCTGTCGCAGCGCGAGCCGTCGCTGCGCCGCCGCCTGCGCGGCCCGGAGGCCAGCCTGGACTTCCCAGTGCTCGGCGAGCTCGCGGCGGAGGGCATGAGCGACTACCGCGCCTTCGTCGCCCGCTTCGGCCGCGGCGCCGACGAGGGCCTGGTCGGCTCCTGGACCCTGGCCGCGCCCGAGAGCTTCAGCGAGGCCGACCTGGCCCTGCTAGAGGAGGCCGAGAACCAGCTCGCCGTGCTGATGAAGGCGGCGATCAAGGAGGAGATCGCGCGCGCCCTGGTCGATACCTACCTGGGCGGGGACGCCGGGCGGCGGGTGCTCGCCGGCGGCATCCGGCGCGGCGACGCCGACGAGATCGAGGCGGTGATCTGGTACGCCGACCTGCGCGACTCGAGCCGCCATGCCGAGCGCCTGGGGCCGGCCGGCTACCTGGCGCTGCTCGACCGCTACTTCGAGGCGGTCGCCGCCGCGATCGCCGAGGCCGGCGGCCAGATACTGCTGCTGATCGGCGACGCCGTGCTGGCGATCTTCCCGATCGAGCCGGCCGACGCGCCCGCGCTGCGCAGCGCCCGGGAGGCGGCGGCCTGCCGCGCCGCGCTTGCCGCCGCCGCCGAGGCGAGGGACCGCCTGGCGGCCGGCAACGCCGAGCGCCCGGGCGAGCCGCCGCTGGCCTGCGGCCTGAGCCTGCACGTCGGGCGCTTCCTGTTCGGCAACATCGGCGTGCCCGAGCGCCTGCAGTTCACCGCCGTCGGTCCCGCGGTCAACCTGGCGGCGCGCCTGGAGGACCTGTGCAAGAGGCTCGAGGAGCCGCTGCTTGCCAGCGCCGCCTTCGCCGGCGCGCTGCCGGAGGTCTCCTGGCGCGGGCTCGGCGGGCACGCGCTGCGCGGGCTCGAGGGGCTGCAGCAGGTCTACGCGCCGCCGATTCGCGCACCGAGGTTTTAGGGCGGGCTTGTCGAGGGCGGTGAGAGCTCGGGCAAACCTCGGCGGACTCGGCTGCCACGTCCCTCGACAAGCTCGGGACGAAGCAGGGGAAAGCGCGAAATTCCGCTTCGTCCCGAGCTTGTCGAGGGGCGTGGGTGCGCCGGGCTTAACCAAGCCTTAGGCAAGGACCGGCGATCCTGGCGGACCATGGCCGAGCATTCCGTCATCATCGAGTTCCACAACGTCGGCGCCTTCGTGAAGGTGTCGGCGATCGACAGCGAGTCGCTGGTCGAGGTGTCGATCGTCGGCGATCCCGCCGCCGGCGAGGCCGCGCTCGAGCGCGCGGTCATGCGCAAGCTCGAGTACGTGCTGGCCAAGCGCAAGCCGGCGCCGGCGCCGGGCGCCAGGGCGCGGCCGGGGCTTCTGGCCTAGCGACCGCGGGCGTAGCGCTTGAGCCGGCTTTCGAGCGTGCCGCTGTGCAGCTCGAAGAGATGGTTGTCGTGATCGTGGAAGTAGATCGAGCGGCCTTCGCCCTCGACCCGCGAGCGGCCCTCGCGGACCTCCAGCCCCAACTCCCGGATCCGACGCAGGCGCTCGTCGTACTCGGCGTCGTCGATCCGGAAGGCGACGTGATTGTAGCTGCGCGTCGGCAGGGCGCCGCCCTCCATGATCGCGATCCAGAGCTCCTCCCGTCCGACCAGGAAGAAGCGCTCCCGCGACAGCGAGAAGGTGACCTCGCCGCTGTCGTAGACCTTGCGCGCGTCGAGCGCGGCGGTCAGCAGCGCTTCCATGCGATCGAGGTCCCGGACCACGAAGGTGATGTGACTGAGACCCTGGACCATCGTCGGCTTTCTCCTGCGGCGTCCTGCTGGCGGCAGGGCAACGCGGCGGGGTGGCGACAGCGCGGTCGGCCTCGGGCTTTTCTGCGGCGGGGGCCGGACCGGGGGCAGGGGGGGCGCAGGGCCGCTTGACGCCTACAACGGGCGAGAGTAGGTGTCGGGCGAGGCACGCGCGGGAACAAGGCGCGGCCGCGGAAACGAGCAGGGGAAGCCGCGCCGGTACTCGAAGGCGCGGCCGGGGGACGGCACAGCCGGATGGACTATTTCCTTCAGCAGTTGATCAACGGGCTGACGCTCGGCGCCATCTACGGCCTGATCGCGATCGGCTACACGATGGTCTACGGCATCATCGGGATGATCAATTTCGCCCACGGCGACATCTACATGATCGGCGCCTTCATGGCGATCATCTGGTTCCTGGTCTTCACCTTCCTGGGCATCACCTGGGTGCCGCTGGCGATCCTGCTGGTCCTCGTGCTGTCGATGATCTTCACCGCCACCTACGGCTGGGCGGTGGAACGCTTCGCCTACAAGCCGCTGCGCGGCTCGCAGCGCCTGGCCGCGCTGATCAGCGCGATCGGCATGTCGATCTTCCTGCAGAACTACGTGCAGCTGCTGCAGGGCGCCCGGGTCAAGCCGATGCAGCCGATCATCAGCGGCGGCGTCGCGATCAGCGAGCGCGCCGACGGCTTCATCGTCAACCTCAGCTACCTGCAGATCATCATCATCGTGGTCACGGTCGCGCTGATGATCGGCTTCTCGCAGCTGATCAACCGCACCGAGCTGGGCCGCCGGCAGCGCGCCTGCGAGCAGGACAAGACGATGGCGGCGCTGCTCGGCGTCGACGTCGACCGCACGATCTCCCTGACCTTCGTGATCGGCGCCGCCCTGGCCGCCGTGGCCGGCGTGATGGTGACGCTCTACTATGGCGTGATCGACTTCTACATCGGCTTCCTGGCAGGACTGAAGGCCTTCACCGCCGCCGTGCTCGGCGGCATCGGCTCGATCGCCGGCGCGATGGTCGGCGGCCTGCTGATCGGCCTGATCGAGGCCTACTGGTCGGCCTACTTCTCCGTCGAGTACAAGGACGTCGCGGCTTTCTCGATCCTGGTCCTGGTGCTGATCTTCCGGCCCTACGGCATCCTCGGCAGGCCCGAGATCGAGAAGGTCTGAGGCCATGCTCAGCGAATCCCGGGGCTCCTACTCCGATCTCGACTGGCGCGGCGTGGCCAAGGAGGTCGGTCTCGCCGGCCTGGTCGCCTTCGGCCTGAGCATCGCCCTGGTCGGCCTGCGCACGGTCGACGCCGAGACGGGCAGCGGCGCCAGCCTGGCGCTGGTCACCCGCTTCGCCGACGTCGCCTGGGTCATCGTCCTGGTGATGCTCGGCCGCCTCGGCCTGATCCTGGACCGCGAGGGCCTGCCGCTGCCGGCCCTGGTCGGCGCCGTCGCGGTCGCGGCCGTGACCCAGATCGTGCCGATGCCGGGCGAGGCGCTGCCGGTGCTCGGGCTGGTCGGCGGCGGCGTGGTCGCGCTCAAGGCGGGGCTGACCATGGTGCGCCACCGCTCCCGGCTGAGCCGCCAGGAGCGCGACGATGCGATGGACAAGGTCGCCCAGCGCTTCCAGAAGTGGTCGCGCTACCTGGGGCCGGCGGCCGGCGCCTTCGCGATCCTGCTGCCCTTCATGCCCTTCGCCGATCGCCAGGTCGTCGATATCGGCGTCCTGATCCTGATGTACATCATGCTGGGGTGGGGGCTGAACATCGTGGTCGGCCTGGCCGGCCTGCTCGACCTCGGCTACGTCGCCTTCTACGCGATCGGCGCCTACTCCTACGCCCTGCTGGCGCAGACCTTCGGGTTCTCCTTCTGGCTGTGCCTGCCGCTGGCCGGCATCCTGGCGGCCTTCGGCGGCCTGCTGCTCGGCTTCCCGGTGCTGCGCCTGCGCGGCGACTACCTGGCGATCGTGACGCTCGGCTTCGGCGAGATGATCCGCATCATCCTGCTCAACTGGTACCAGGTGACGGGCGGGCCGGACGGCATCTCGGGCATCCCGCGCCCGAGCTTCTTCGGCATCGCCGATTTCGCGCGCCGGGCGCCGGAAGGCGAGCGGACCTTCCACGAGATGTTCGGGCTGGAGTACAGCACGCTGCACCGCGTCGTCTTCATGTACTACCTGATCCTGGCCCTGGCGCTGCTCGTCAACTTCGTGACGATCCGCGTGCGCCGGCTGCCGATCGGGCGCGCCTGGGAGGCGCTGCGCGAGGACGACATCGCCTGTCAGTCGCTGGGCATAAACCGCACCAACGTCAAGCTTGCCGCCTTCACCATGGGCGCCATGTTCGGCGGCTTCGCCGGCTCCTTCTTCGCGACCCGCCAGGGCTTCATCAGCCCGGAGAGCTTCACCTTCATCGAGTCGGCGATCATCCTGGCGATCGTCGTGCTCGGCGGCATGGGCAGCCAGATGGGCGTGGTCATCGCCTCGATCGTGCTGATCGGCATGCCCGAGTGGTTCCGCGAGCTGGAGCAGTACCGCATGCTGGCGTTCGGCGGCGGCATGGTGCTGATCATGATCTGGCGCCCGCGCGGCCTGCTCGCGCACCGCGACCCGACGGTGCTGCTGCACGGCCGCGGCGGGCCCCCGGAGAGCGAGATCCGCGCCGAGGAAAAGGCCGCGGGGGCGACGTCGTGAGCGAGCAGGTCCGGCCCGGGGGCGCGCCGCTGCTCGAGGTCGAGCACCTGACCATGCGCTTCGGCGGCCTCGTCGCCGTCGACGACGTCTCCTTCGCCGCCGCCGACCGGGAGATCACCGCGATCATCGGGCCGAACGGCGCCGGCAAGACCACGGTCTTCAACTGCCTGACCGGCTTCTACAAGCCGACCTCCGGCCGCCAGGCCCTGACGCGCGGCGAGGAGACCTTCCTGCTGGAGCGCATGGAGGGCCACGCCATCGCCCGGCGCGCCGGCGTCGCGCGCACCTTCCAGAACATCCGGCTGTTCTCCAACATGTCGGTGCTGGAGAACCTGCTGGTCGCCCAGCACAACAAGCTCCAGGCCGCCTCGGCCTACTCCCTGGCCGGCGTCTTCGGGCTGCCGGCCTACCGGCGCGCCGAGAAGGTCTCGCTCGACCTGGCGCGCTACTGGCTGGACCGCATCAACCTGCTGGCGCGCGCCGACTTCTCGGCCGGCAACCTGCCCTACGGCGACCAGCGCCGGCTGGAGATCGCGCGCGCCATGTGCACCGAGCCGGTGCTGCTCTGCCTGGACGAGCCGGCCGCCGGCCTCAACCCGCGCGAATCGGCCGAGCTCAACGACCTGCTCACCTTCATCCGCGACGAGCACCGCATCGGGGTGCTGCTGATCGAGCACGACATGAGCGTGGTCATGCGGATCTCGGACCATGTCATCGTGCTCGACTACGGCCGCAAGATCGCCGACGGCTCGCCCGAGGCCGTGCGCAACGATCCCGACGTGATCCGCGCCTACCTGGGCGAGGACGAGGACGAAGCCCTGCCGGAGGAGGTCAAGGCCGACCTGCGCAAGGCCGGGGACGAGTCGGCGACCGGCAGCGGCCGCGGGGAGGGCGCCTGATGCTCGAGGTCAGGGGCGTCCACGCCTACTACGGCGCGATCGAGGCCCTGAAGGGCGTCGACGTCGAGGTCGGTGAAGGCGAGATCGTGACCCTGATCGGCGCCAACGGCGCCGGCAAGTCGACCCTGCTGATGACGATCTGCGGCAGCCCGCGGGCGCGCCGCGGCAGCATCCTGCTGCGCGGCAAGGACATCACCCAGACGCCGATGCACGAGATCGTGCGCCAGGGCGTGGCACAGTCGCCGGAGGGTCGCCGGATCTTCCCGCGCATGACGGTGCTCGAGAACCTGCAGATGGGCGCGCTGACCGCCGATCCATCCCGCTACGAGCGCAACCTCTCGCGCGCCTTCGAGCTGTTCCCGCGGCTCAAGGAACGCCAGTCGCAGCGCGGCGGCACGCTGTCGGGCGGCGAGCAGCAGATGCTGGCGATCGCCCGCGCCCTGATGAGCGAGCCGCGCCTGCTGCTGCTCGACGAGCCTTCGCTCGGCCTCGCCCCGATGGTGGTCAAGCAGATCTTCCAGGTCATCGAGCAGATCAACAGCGAGGAGAAGGTGACGGTCTTCCTGGTCGAGCAGAACGCCTTTCACGCGCTGCGCCTGGCCAACCGCGGCTACGTCATGGTCACCGGCCGCATCGCCCTGCAGGGCACCGGCCGCGAGCTGCTGGCCAACGAGGAAGTCCGCGCCGCCTATCTCGAGGGCGGGCATTGAGCGGCATTCGAAACCCGAACGGGCCCCTGAACGGGCCCCCGGACGGGCCAAGCTAGGGAACCCCGATGGAATCGATCCTGGGCAGCGAACTGGCGGTCTTCATCGGCCTGACGGTGGTCCTCTTCGGCTTCACCGCCGTGCTGACCGGGCAGGCCCTGGCGCGCACCTGGCGGCCCTGGTGGCAGGCGATCCCCTACGGGCTGCTGCTGTCGCTCACCGCCCGCTTCCTGACCTACGCGCTGTTCGACGAGCCGCTGCTGCATCTCGCGGGCTGGCTGATCCAGTGGATCTACATCGTCGCCGTGGCGCTGCTCGCCTACCGCCTGACCCAGGCCCGCAAGATGGTTGTCCAGTACCCCTGGCTCTACGAGCCGGCGGGCCTGTTCGGCTGGCGCGACAAGAGGAACGGCTGAGCTGGCGCCCGCCTGTGAGGCGCCGACGCTTGGCCCCCCGGTCCGCGCAATGGTAGGTTGCGGGAGCACGACTTTTCCAGATCACGTGCCGACCAAGGGCCCGGCCGGCGCGGCAGTGCTTAGAGGGGCCTCAGCAGGGAGTGAAGACCATCATGAAGAAACTCGCGTATGCCGTCGCGGCCGCAGCGGTGCTCACCGCCGGCAGCTACGGCGCGGCGAAGGCCGAGATCAAGATCGCGACGGTCGGACCGATCACCGGCCAGTACGCCGCCTTCGGTGAGCAGATGCAGCGCGGCCTGGAGATGGCCGTAAAGGACTTCAACGCCGCCGGCGGCGTCAACGGCGAACAGCTGGTCGCGGTGGTCGAGGACGACGCCTGCGATCCGAAGCAGGCCGTCGCCGCGGCGAACAAGCTGGTCGGCGAGGGCGTCGCCCTGGTCGCCGGCCATTTCTGCTCGGGCTCCTCGATCCCGGCCTCGGCGGTCTATTTCGAGGAGGACATCCTGCAGATCTCTCCGGCCTCGACCGCGCCGTCCTTCACCGACGATGCGGCCGCCAACGGCTGGCACACGACGCACCGCGTCTGCGGCCGTGACGACGCCCAGGGCCTCGTCGCCGGCAACTACCTCGCCGACAACTACAAGGGCGAGGAGATCGCGATCCTTCACGACAAGACCGCCTACGGCAAGGGCCTAGCCGACGAGACCAAGAAGCAGCTCAACGAGCGCGGCGAGACCGAGGGCATGTACGAGGCCTATACGGCGGGCGAGAAGGACTACTCCTCCCTGGTCTCGAAGATGAAGTCGGCCGGCATCAAGGCGATCTACGTCGGCGGCTACCACACCGAGGCCGGCCTGATGATCCGCCAGGCGAAGTCGCAGGGCTACGACCCGCAGATGATCTCGGGCGACGCCCTGGTCACCGACGAGTACTGGAAGATCACCGGCGACGCCGGCGAGGGCACGATCATGACGTTCGCGCCCGATCCGCGGAAGTTCGAGGCGGCCGGCGAGATCGTCGAGAAGTTCCGCGCCGACGGCTACGAGCCCGAGGGCTACACCCTCTACACCTACGCGGCGGTCCAGGTCTGGGCCGAGGCGGTCAAGCGCACCGGCTCGCTGGACACGGAGACCCTCTCGGAAGAGATCCGCGGCGGCACCTTCGAGACGGTGATCGGGCCGATCACCTTCGACGAGAAGGGCGACCCGAAGGATCCCAACTACGTCTGGTACGTCTGGAAGGACGGCACCTACGGCGAGATGTAGGGGCAGGGCAGGGGGGGGGCCCCCCCCCCCC